>CAMPHU010000001.1 GCA_946886065.1 uncultured Massilia sp.
GCAGGATCGCGCCTTCGGCCACGTCGTAGAAGCGGCAGATCAGGTTGACCAGGGTCGACTTGCCGGAACCGCTGTGGCCCACCAGGCCGACCATCTCGCCCGCCTTGATCTTGAGCGAGATGCCGCGGTTGACCGCGCGGTTACCGTAGCGGAAACCGACTTCGCGCAGCTCGATCTCGCCGGCTACCCGGTCCACCTTCACCGGATTGACCGGGTCCGGCACGCTCGACACGTGGTCGAGGATGTCGAAGATACGCTTGGCGGCCGAGGCCGACTTTTGCGTCACCGAGACGATGCGGCTCATGGAATCGAGCTTGACGTAGAAGCGGCCGCTGTAGGCGATGAAGGCCGTCAGGGTGCCCACCGTGATGTCGCCGCGCGAGACCTGCCAGATGCCGAAGCACCAGATCACCAGCAGGCCGATCTCGGTCAGCAGCGAGACGGTCGGCGAGAACAGCGACCAGACCTTGTTCAGCTTGTCGTTGACGGCCAGGTTGTGCCTGTTGGCTTCGCGGAAGCGGGCGGCTTCGCGCTTTTCCTGGGCGAAGGCCTTGACCACCCGGATGCCGGGAATGGTATCGGCCAGCACGTTGGTGACCTCGCCCCAGACCCGGTCGATCTTCTCGAAGCCGGTGCGCAGCCTGTCGCGCACCACGTGGATCATCCAGGCGATGAAAGGCAGCGGCACGAGCGTGACCAGCGCCAGCCAGGGATTCATGCTGAACAGGATCACGCCGGTCATGATGATCAGGAGGACGTCCGACAGGAAGTCGAGCAGGTGCAGCGACAGGAAGACACTGATCCGGTCCGAACCGCTGCCGATGCGCGACATCAGGTCGCCGGTGCGCTTGCCGCCGAAGTATTCGAGCGACAGCCGCAGCAGGTGTTCATAGGTGGTCGAGCGCAGGTCGGCGCTGATGCGCTCGGAAGCCAGCGCCAGCACGTAGGTCTTGCCCCAGCCCAGCGCCCAGGCCAGCATCGCCGCCCCGAACAGGCCGCCCATATATAAATAGACGAGCGAAGTGTCGATGGTCTGGCCGTTTTGATAAGGAATCAAGACCTTGTCCATCAGCGGCTTGGTCAGGTAAGGCGGGATCATGTGCGCGCCGGTCGAACCGAGCATCAGCAGGAAGCCGACGAGCAGCTGGCCTTTATACGGCCTGGCGAAGCGCCACAGGCGGAACAGGGTCCAGGTGGACGGCGGGGTGTGCAGCACCTTTTCGCAGATCGGGCAGTCTTCCTGGTCCGGCTCCAGCGGGGCCTTGCAACTTGGACAAGTATGCTGCTCCGGCGGCTGCACCGGGATGCCGGTGACCACGCTCTCGACCTGGTCCTTGAACTGGTCCACCACGCGGATCGCCTGCAGGTTCTGCCCCAGGGTGAAGCGCCAGGAGGCCAGCAAGGCATGCTCGTCCACCAGTTCCAGGTGGCCGACGCCGGCGTGGTCATGGTGGCGCAGTTCCAGGCCGGCGCGCAGCGGCCAGTCGCGCCAGGCGCTGTCGCCCGGGGCGCGGGCCAGCAGGCGGTGGCTGGTCACCACGACCAGCCCCTTCACGAAACGTAATTTCGCGTCGAGGTCAACCTCCACGCTGCTTAAAACGTTTTCCCCTGGTGCAAGCTGTTTCGCGACGTCACTTTGCCAGCGTTCGGGCAAAAAACTGGCGGCTACCGCCAGCGACGACGGACTAGCAAGTTGTTGAGTTGTCATGTATTGCGCCCGGTGACAGGCAAAAGTTCTGGAGGGATGAGCAAGGCAGCCGGCTCGGCAAGCACAAAAGGGCTGCTAACAGCACCGCTGCGTGAAACGCTCCACAGAGCGACTTAACGTTCTCGTCTATCCTTTGGATGACAAAGGGCGATGCTGGCAGAAAATGATGCGGCACGGTAAGCTCCGTTCCCCTCAAGTATACATGATGCATGTTGCGGAAAGTCCCCGCGGCAGGCGTCGACGATAAGGTAATCGTCCAGGTGAGCAAACGGACACGTGGACATAGACATTGCTAAATGAACAAGAAGAACGACATCAAGTTTCTCCGCGTCAGCTACCTGCGCGGTCCGAACATCTGGACTTACCGCCCGGTGATCGAGGCATGGCTCGACATCGGCGAGCTTGAAGACTTTCCCTCGAACACCCTGCCCGGCTTCACCGAACGCCTGACCGCCTGGCTGCCGGGCCTGGTCGAGCACCATTGCGGCGTCGGCCACCGCGGCGGCTTCATCGAGCGCCTGAACGACGGCACCTGGGCCGGCCACATCCTCGAGCACATCGTGCTCGAGCTGCAGAACCTGGCCGGCATGAAGACCGGCTTCGGCAAGACCCGCTCCACCGGCGAGCACGGCATCTACAAGATGGCCTTCCGCACCCGCGACGAACTCGTCGGCCGCGCCGCCCTCGACGCCGGCCATGCCCTGATGATGGCCGCGATCAACGACACGCCCTTCGACCTGCCCGCCACCGTGGCCCACCTGACCGACCTGGTGGACCGCTATTGCCTTGGCCCGTCGACCGCGCACATCGTCGATGCCGCCACCGACCGCAAGATCCCGTCGATCCGCCTCACCGAAGGCAACCTGGTGCAGCTCGGCCACGGCGCCGCGCAGCGCCGCATCTGGACCGCCGAGACCGACCGCACCAGCGCCATCGGCGAAGGCATCGCCAGCGACAAGGACCTGACCAAGACCCTGCTGTCCTCCTGCGGCGTGCCGGTGCCGGAAGGCTCGATCGCGCGCAGCCCGGAAGACGCCTGGGACGAAGCCCGGGACATCGGCCTGCCGGTGGCCGTCAAGCCGATCGACGGCAACCACGGCCGCGGCGTCTCGCTCAACCTGATGACCGAGGCCGACGTCAAGGCCGCCTATGAAATCGCGGCCGTCGAAGGCGACAGCAAGTCGGTGCTGGTCGAGCGCTTCATCCCGGGCAACGAGCACCGCCTGCTGGTGGTGGGCCGCAAGGTGGTCGCCGCTGCCAGGGGCGAATCGCTGTGGGTGACCGGCGACGGCAAGCAGACCGTGACCGAGCTGTGCGAATCCCAGATCAACATCGACCCGCGCCGCGGCGAAAGCGAAGAGCACCCGCTCGGCCTGGTCAAGCCGGCCGAAAGCGGAGAGATCCTGCTCGACCTGAAGCGCCAGGGCCTGGCGCCGGACTCGGTGCCGCAAGCCGGCCAGAAGGTCCTGATCCAGCTGAACGGCAACGTCGCCGACGACGTCACCGACCTGGTGCACCCGGAAGTCGCGCATGCCGCGGCGCTGGCCGCGCGCGTGGTCGGCCTCGACATCGCCGGCATCGACCTGGTGTGCGAAGACATTTCGCGCCCGCTCGCCGAGCAGCGCGGCGCCATCATCGAAGTCAATTCCAGCCCGGGCCTGCTGGCCCACATCAAGCCGGCCAGCGGCCAGCCGCGCAACGTCGGCCAGGCCATCGTCGACCACCTGTTCGGGCCGAACGAGAATGGCCGCATCCCGGTCGTGGGCGTCACCGGCACCCTGGGCACCAGCCTGATCGCACGCCTGATCGGCTGCCTGGTCCACATCACCGGCAAGCACGTGGGCGTGGCCAACGGCGAAGGCCTGTACCTGGACGCGCGCGAAGTCTCGCACCGCGACTCCACCGGCGTCGAAGCGGGCCAGCGCCTGCTCATCAACCGCACCGTGCAGACCGCCGTGTTCGAATCGAACGCGCGCTCGATCCTGCTTGAGGGCCTGCCTTACGACCGCTGCACCGTGGGCGTGGTGACCGACATGGAAGGACTCGATGACGTGGCCGAGTTCTACATCCGCGACGAAGAGGCGATGCGCAACGTGATCCGCAGCCAGGTCGACGTGATCCTGCCGGAAGGCGCGGCCGTGCTGAACGCCGCCAACGAGCGCGTTGCCGCCCTGGCCGAGCTGAGCGACGGCCGCGTGATCTTCTACGCGCTGGACGAGCACAACGCCGTCATGGCCGAACACCGCGCCAGGGGCGAGCGCGTCGTGTTCGCGCGCGACGGCCGCATCGTGCTGGCGGAAGGCCAGAACGAGATGCCGCTGCTGGAGCTGGCGAAGATGAAACCCGCAACCGTCAGGCACCCGGAAAACGTGCTGGCGGCGGTGGCGGCGGCCTGGGCGCTGGATGTGCCTTCGGACCTGATTTGCGGCGGCCTGCGTGCGTTCGACGCGACCCCGAAGAAAGCAAACAATTAATATTGATGCGGCCCGGCAGGCGCCGGGCCCTGGTGTCCGCCTTTGCCCTGGCTTAGGCGGCCCGCGAAAGGACTGACGGTTTATGGAAGTATCACGCGTACGGGCCCTGCGTGGCCCCAACCTCTGGAGCCACCACACTTCGGTCGAGGCGATTGTTTCTTGCTCCCCCGACGAGGAATCGATCGGCGCCCTGCCCGATTTCGAAAACCGCCTGCGCACGCGCTTCCCGCGGATCGGCCAGCTGCAGCCGATGGGCCACGACGACACCGTCCCGATGGCCCAGGTGCTGGAGCACGCGGCCCTGGCCCTGCAGGCCGAAGCCGGCTGCCCGGTGACCTTCAGCCGCACCACCGCCACGCTCGAGCGCGGCATCTACCAGGTGGTGGTCGAGTACAGCGAGGAAGACGTCGGCCGCCTGGCCCTCGAACTGGCCCAGGAACTGATCAAGGCCACCGTCGAGGACCAGCCCTTCGACCTGGCCGGCGCGCTGGCGCGCCTGCGCGAGCTGGACGAGGACGTGCGCCTCGGCCCGTCGACCGGTTCGATCGTGCAGGCCGCCGTGGCCCGCAACATTCCCTTCCGCCGCCTCACCGAAGGCAGCCTGGTCATGTTCGGCTGGGGCAGCCGCCAGCGCCGCATCCAGGCCGCCGAGATCGACGCCACCGGCGCCATCGCCGAATCGATCGCGCAAGACAAGGAACTGACCAAGAAGCTGCTGGACGCCGCCGGCGTGCCGGTGCCGCATGGCCGCACCGTGACCGACCCGGACGACGCCTGGGCCGCCGCCCAGGAGATCGGCCTGCCGGTCGTGATCAAGCCCAAGGATGGCAACCAGGGCAAGGGCGTGACCGTCAACGTCACCACCAAGGAACAGCTGACCGCCGGCTTCCACGCGGCCTCGGAGTTCCGTGACGACATCATGGTCGAGCGCTACCTGCCGGGCCACGACTACCGCCTGCTGGTCATCGGCGACAAGCTGGTGGCCGCCGCGCGCCGCGATCCGCCGCAAGTGGTGGGCGACGGCAAGCAGACCGTGCGCCAGCTGGTGGAACAGGTCAACCTGGACCCGCGCCGCGGCGACGGCCACGCCACCTCGCTGACCAAGATCCGCTTCGACGACATCGCCCTGGCGACCCTGGCCAAGCAGGGCCTGAACGCGGACACGGTGCCGGCAGTGGGCCAGCGCGTGGTCCTGCGCAACAACGCCAACCTGTCGACCGGCGGCTCGGCCACCGACGTCACCGACGACGTGCACCCGGAAGTCGCGGCGCGCGCGATTGCCGCCGCCCACATGGTCGGCCTGGACATCTGCGGCGTCGACCTGGTGTGCGACAGCGTGCTCAAGCCCATCGAGGAACTCCACGGCGGCATCGTCGAAGTCAACGCCGCGCCGGGCCTGCGCATGCACCTGTCGCCCTCGTTCGGCAAGAGCCGCCCGATCGGCGAAGCCATCATGGACACGCTGTACGCCCCCGGCGACGACGGCCGCATCCCGGTGGTGGCCGTGACCGGCACCAACGGC
Source organism: uncultured Massilia sp. (assembly GCA_946886065.1). The sequence continues at coordinate 5,705 of CAMPHU010000001.1, forward strand.
AAGACCACCACCGTGCGCCTGATCGCCCACCTGCTCACCGCATCGGGCCTGCGCACCGGCATGACCAACACCGACGGCGTCTACATCGAAGGACGCCGCATCGACAGCGGCGACTGCAGCGGTCCTCGCAGCGCGCGCAACGTGCTGCTGCACCCGGACGTGGACGCGGCCGTGTTCGAGACCGCGCGCGGCGGCCTGCTGCGCGAAGGCCTCGCTTTCGACCGCTGCCAGGTGGCGGTGGTGACCAACATCGGCGCGGGCGACCACCTGGGCCTGAACTACATCACCACGCTGGAGGACCTGGCGGTGCTCAAGCGCGTGATCGTGCAGAACGTGCTTGAGACCGGCATGGCCGTGCTCAACGCCGCCGACCCGGTGGTGGCCGCGATGGCCGAAGTCACCCGCGGCGACGTGACCTTCTTCGCCCAGGACGTCTTTAATCCGATCCTGTCGATGCACCGCGCCCAGGGCCGCCGCGTCGTCTTCGTCGAAGACGGCCACCTGGTCTGCGCCCGGGGCAAGCAGGAAGAACGCATTCCGCTGAACGAAGTGCCGATCACCCGCAACGGCACGGTCGGCTTCCAGGTCGAGAACGTGATGGCCTCGGTGGCCGCCGCCTGGGCGGTGGGCACCTCGTGGGCATCGATCCGCGGCGGCCTGAAGACCTTTGTCGGCGAAAGCGACAACGCGCCGGGCCGCTTCAACGTGTTCGACTACAAGGGCGCGACCGTGATCGCCGACTACGGCCACAACCCGGACGCCATCGCCGCGCTGAGCGCCGCCGTGCAGGGCATGCCGGCCAAGCGCCGCTCGGTGGTGATCAGCGGCGCCGGCGACCGCCGCGACCAGGACATCACGCAGCAGACCGAAATCCTGGGCAAGGTGTTCGACGATGTGCTGCTGTACCAGGACCAGTGCCAGCGCGGCCGCGCCGACGGCGAAGTGCTCGCCCTGCTGCGCAAGGGCCTGGACGGCGCCACCCGCACCAGCCACGTCGAGGAAATCAATGGCGAATTCGTCGCCATCGACCGCGCGCTGGAGCGCCTGCAGGCGGGCGACCTGTGCCTGATCCTGATCGACCAGGTGGACGAAGCGCTGGCCCACATCGCCAAGCGCATCGCGGAGTCGCAGCAGGCCGCCTGATGGCTTTGACCAGGGCGGGTGGGTTATCCTAGCCGGATGACCCATCCGTTCCTCCCTCCTCTCGGCCCGCGCATGCTGATGCGCGCGCTGTTCAAGCGTCCCGCGCATCGTGCCGATGCGGCCATCCAGGCCACTTACCTGCTCCCCGGTATCGACCTCGCCCACGTGCGGCGCTATCGGGCCGCATTCGGGTTCGAGGGCGAAGCCGTCCCCCTCACCTTCCTGTACCTGATCGCGCAGCGCGCCCAACTGGCCACGATGCTGGACCGTCCGGCGCCTTTCCGCATTCCGGGACTGATCCACGTCGAGAACGCGCTGGTCATGCACGGGCCTGTCGATCCCGCGCGGCCGCTGGCGATCACGACGAAGCTGGCCCTGCAGCCGCCCGCGCCGAACGGCGCCATCCACTGCCTGCTGGAGACGCAGGCCTTCGACGGCGAACGGCTGGCCTTCGTGTGCAGCAGCGATTACCTGGTCAAGCGCGGCGGCAAGTCCGGCGGCGGCGCATCGCCGCGGACGGAGCCCCCGGAGGGCAAGCCGCTGGGCCGGTGGACGCTCGCGCGGGATGCCGGCAGGCGCTATGCAGCCTTGTCGGGCGACTGGAATCCGATCCACCTGTGGGCGTGGAGCGCGCGCCTGATGGGCATGCGCACGCCGATCATCCACGGGGCGCACACGCTGGCGCAAGCCTGCGCGCTGCTGGAGAAGGAGGCGGGACGGCGCGTGACCTCGGTCTGGTGCCGCTTCCGCAGCCCGGTGCCGCTCGGCGCGGAAGTGAGCCTGATCGAAACAAACGCCCTTGGGGAATTCGCAGCCCTGTGCAAGGGCCGCGTGGCGATGGAAGGCCGCGCGGACTTCGCCTAAGCCAGGCGGCGGCGCAGCGCCGCCAGAGCGGCCAGCCCTGCTGCCAGCAGGCCCAGCGAGGCCGGTTCCGGCACCTGCGCCGGATCGCCATCATGGTGCTCGCCTTCGAGCGAGACGATCAGTTGGGATGCATAGTATTCGAGCGGATCCTGGCGGCTGGTGTCGCCGATGCTCAGGGTCCAGCGGCCGAAAATGTCGAAATTGTCGAACGCGCTCAGGCTGCCGACCGGGCGGAAGGCGCCTGCCTGCACCTGCGGGCCGCGCACCGCGCCCTCGTCGTCGAAAGTGAGCGCCACCTGCCCCACGCCGGCGCTGCCCTGGGTGAAGGTGTTCTGGGTGACCAGGTCGACCGTGACGCCGCCGGGGCTGGTCAGGCGCAGGACGATTTCGTTTTCGTAGGGAGTGCCCTTGCCGACGCACTGGCCGCCGGCCGGCCCCAGCACCGGGTTGTCGCACTTGGCGAACGAGACCAGGATGTTCAGGTCGGCGATGAGGCCGTGGGTCTGGACGTCCAGGTAACGCAGGCCGCTGCTGTTATCGAACAAGCCGTAGCTGCTGTCGGTGGCGATGACGCCAGCCTGCGCATGCGCCACACCGAAGACCAGCGTCAGTGCGCCGGCAATCTTGATGATGTTGCGTTTCATGTGTTCTCCCTAGTCGATACCTGCTTGTAAGCAATAATCGCACCAATCGAACGAAACCTAGAAAAATCAATAACTTGAATCAACATTAGTTTCGTAACAACAATGCAGTGTAAGGAAACCCGACATCCCGCATCCCGGCCTTGCGCAAACCGGCATGCGATTTTTGCAGCATCCGGCCGAGTCGAACGCGGTAAAATGGCAAGCCTTGGCTGCGCACCTGCCCCGCCGTACCGAATTCCGAAGACATGAACGCCCCCACTGAGATCAACGCCGCCGCCCTCAAGCACAGCGCGACCGAAAAACACACTCCGATGATGCAGCAATACCTCCGCATCAAGGCCGATTACCCGACCATGCTGGTGTTCTACCGCATGGGCGACTTCTACGAACTGTTCTTCGACGACGCCGAGAAGGCGGCCCGCATCCTGGGCATCACCCTGACCGCGCGCGGCGCTTCCGGCGGCAACCCGGTCAAGATGGCGGGCGTGCCCTTCCATTCGCTGGACGGCTACCTGGCCAAGCTGGTCAAGCTGGGCGAATCCTGCGCCATCTGCGAGCAGATCGGCGACCCGGCCCTGAGCAAGGGCCCGGTGGAGCGCAAGGTGGTGCGCGTGGTCACCCCCGGCACCCTGACCGATTCCGACCTGCTGCCCGAAAAGGCCGAGCGCCCGCTGCTGGCCCTCTACCTGATCAACCAGCGCAAGACCGTCACCGCCGGCCTGGCCTGGCTGTCGCTCGCCAGCGGCGGCCTGCGCCTGATGGAGTTCTCGGGCGAGCAGCGCGCGGTCGAGCTGCGCCTGTCCCACGAGCTGGAGCGCATCGCCCCGGCCGAGATCCTGCGCGCCGACGGCGCCGACCTGTTCGACGCGCCGCCGATCGCCCACACCCAGCGCGTGCCGGAATGGCATTTCGACGTCATCAAGGGCCACCAGGCGCTGCTGGAGCAGCTCGGCGTGGCGACCCTCACCGGCTTCGGCGCGGACGGTCTCGGCGCCGCGTTCGGCGCGGCCGGCGCGCTGCTGCGCTATGCGCAATCGACCCAGGGCCGCGGCCTGCAGCACGTGCGCAGCCTCACCTGCGAACAGGAAAACGAATTCATCGGCCTGGATGCGGCCACGCGCCGCAACCTGGAGCTGACCGAAACCATCCGCGGCCAGGAGTCGCCGACCCTGTTCTCGCTGCTGGACGGCTGCCGCACGGCGATGGGCTCGCGCCTGCTGCGCCACTGGCTGCACCACGCGCGCCGCGACCAGGCCGTGGCCCGCTCGCGCCACGAAGCCATCGAGGCGCTGGCCCAGGCGGATGCCTGCAGCAGCTTGTCCGCCACCTTGGCCCAGGTGCCCGACATCGAACGCATCACCACGCGCATCGCCCTGCTGTCGGCGCGCCCGCGCGACCTGGCCAGCCTGCGCGACGGCCTGAAGCAGCTGCCGCTGCTCAGCCAGCAGGTGGCGCGCTGCTTCATCCCGGGCGACGCCTGCCTGCTGCGCGAAATCCACGACGACCTCGCCACGCCGGAAGCCTGCCTCGACCTGGTAACGCGCGCGATCATGGAAGAACCGGCGGCGATGGTGCGCGACGGCGGCGTGTTCGCACGCGGCTACGACGCCGAGCTGGACGAACTGCGCGCCCTGTCCGAGAACGCGGGCCAGTTCCTGGTCGACCTGGAAACGCGCGAGCGCGCCCGCACCGGCATCGCCAACCTGCGCGTCGAGTACAACAAGGTGCACGGCTTCTACATCGAAGTCACCAACGGCCAGGCCGACAAGGTGCCGGACGACTACCGCCGCCGCCAGACCCTGAAGAACTGCGAACGCTACATCACCCCGGAACTCAAGGCCTTCGAAGACAAGGCCCTGTCCGCCCAGGACCGCGCGCTGGCGCGCGAGAAGATGCTGTACGACCAGCTGCTGGCCGACCTGGCGCCGCACATCGGCTGCCTGCAGACCATCGCGCGCGGCCTGGCGCAGATCGACACCCTGGTGGCCCTGTCCAGCCACGCGCTGAAGAACAACTGGTGCGCGCCGCAGCTGGTGAGCGAGCCCTGCCTGACCATCGTCGAGGGCCGCCATCCGGTGGTGGAAAACCAGATCGAGCGCTTCATCGCCAACGACTGCCGCCTGTCGAACGACCGCCGCCTGCTGCTCATCACCGGCCCGAACATGGGCGGTAAATCGACCTTCATGCGCCAGGTGGCCCTGATCACCCTGCTCGCCTACATCGGCAGCTATGTGCCGGCCACCCAGGCGACCATCGGCCCGATCGACCGCATCTTCACCCGCATCGGCGCCAGCGACGACCTGGCCAACGGCCGTTCGACCTTCATGGTGGAGATGACCGAATCGGCCGCCATCCTCAACGGCGCCACCGAGCATTCGCTGGTGCTGATGGACGAAGTGGGCCGCGGCACCTCGACCTTCGACGGCCTGGCGCTGGCCTGGGCCATCGCGCGCCACCTGATCGAATCGAGCCGCAGCTTCACCCTGTTCGCGACCCACTACTTCGAACTGACCCAGCTGCCCGAGACGCATCCGAGCGCGGTCAACGTGCACCTGTCGGCGGTCGAGCACAAGGACAGCATCGTGTTCCTGCACGCCGTGCAGGAAGGCCCGGCCTCGCAGAGCTATGGCTTGCAGGTGGCCCAGCTGGCGGGCGTTCCGCCGGCCGTGATCAAGGCGGCGCGCAAGCACCTGGCGCGCCTGGAAGCCCAGGCGCTCGACACCACGCCGCAGCTCGACCTGTTCGCCGCCCCGGCCGAAGAAGCCGAAGAAGCGGCCCCGGAAGCGTATGCGCCGGCGGACGACGGCCTGCGCGACGCACTGGCCGCCATCGATCCGGACGCACTCACGCCACGCGAAGCGCTCGAGCGCCTCTACGAGCTCAAGCGCCTCGCCGCCTGATGCCGGTAGTGCGTCCGTCCCTCCTCCTTGCCGCGGCCCTGCTGGCCGCAGTGCCGGCCTTCGGCCACGCCAGGGAAAAAACCAAGGACGAACGGACGCATGCATTTGGGTTTGTCGGCAACAGTTCCGACGACGACGGCGAAGCGCGCCTCAAGCGCGTGCTGAAGGAGACCTCGGAGAAGTCGCTGGCCTTCGTGGTCCTCACCGGCATCAAGGACGGCAAGGAGAGCTGCGGCGACCGGCTGTACCAGAAACGGCGCGACCTGATCGAGCGCGCGAAGCGGCCGGTGATCGTCTCGCTGGCCGGCAGCGACTGGACCGGCTGCCGCAATTCGGCCGGCCGCACCAATGCCATCGAACGCCTGAACCGCCTGCGCGAACTGCTGTATGGCGAACCGGCCTCGCTGGGCGAGGACAAGCTGCCGGTATCGCGCCTGTCGAGCAGCCCGCGCTTCAGGGCGTATGCGGAGAACGCGCACTGGCAGGTGGGCAAGGTGCTGTATGCGACCGTCAATCTCCCGGCCGAGAACAACCACTACCTTCCCGCGGCGGGCCGCAACAGCGAATACGAAGACCGCACCGTGGCCAACCGCTTCTGGCTGAACCGGCTGTTCGCGATCGCGCGCAACGAGAAGGCGGAGGCGCTGGTGCTGTTCGCCGAAGGCGACGTCAAGCCGCTGCTGCAGGAAGAAAGCAAGGGCTTGCGCGGCTTGCTGCGCAGGGAGCCGGCGGTGCAGGACGGGTTCGAGGAGACGCGCAAGCAGATCCAGGCGCGGGCGGCCAGGTTCAAGGGGAAGGTGCTGCTGGTGGATAGCGGCGCGCTCAAGGGCAAGCGGCCGGTGATTACCTGGCGCGGGAATCTGGGGCAGCTTTCCGTGGGGGAGAAGGCGGTGGAGGTGAAGGTGTCTTCGGAGAAGGGGGCGGTGTTCGAGGTGGGGGATGCGAAACGGTGAACGCTGGCACTCCTAGCTAGTCACGCAAACTTGGGTCCCCGCCTTCGCGGGGAGTCATTACCGCCAGTGGCGGGAATGACGGCTTTTAGGCTACGTACATTAAACCGTCGTTCCGGCGGAGGCCGGAACCCAAGTTCGTCGCGAACCACAAACGCAAACCGCAGCCCGCCCCTATGCAAGGGACAAACGCCGCGGCTCACTCAAAGCATCACTGCAGCGGCTGGCTGCGGAAGTGATCGCCCTCTTCGCTGTCTTCCGTCTGTTCATGGCCATGGTGATGGCCATGCGGACCATGCACGTGACCGTGCTGCACTTCTTCGGCAGTCGCCGCGCGCACGTCGATCACCGACAGGTCGAAACGCAGCGCCATGCCGGCCAGCGGGTGGTTGCCGTCCAGGACGACCTTGTCGTCGGCGATGTCGGTCACGGTGAAGATGGTCGGCTCTTCGTCGGCGCCCTCGGCCATGCCTTCGAACTGCATGCCGACTTCGATCGGCTCAGGCAGGCGGTTGCGGTCTTCGACTTTCACCAGCGCAGGATCGTAATCGCCGAACGCATCTTCCGGTTCCACCTGGATCGTCGACGAATAGCCCGGTTCCTTGCCATCGAGCTCTTCTTCGATCTTCGGCAGGGTGTTTTCGTAGCCACCGTGCAGGTAGACCATCGGCTGCGAACCTTCTTCGATCAGGTTGTTTTGCGCGTCCGACAGCTTGTAGTTCACCGTCACGACCGTATCTTTGGCAATCTTCATCGCACATCCTTTCGTTGTAAGGTGCGGATTATACCCTCGAACAGGATACCGCCCCGCTCCGCTGGTTATAATGGCGCATGAAAAAATTACAGCTTCTTGGGGATATTACCCCCGCTCAGTTCTTGCGCGATTACTGGCACAAGAAACCCCTCCTGATCCGCCAGGCCATTCCTGGTTTCAAGCCTTTTCTCAAGTTCGACAAGCTGGCCGAACTGGCCCAGCAGAACCATGTCGAAGCGCGCCTGGTGACCCAGCGCGGCGGCCAGTGGGACATGCTGCACGGTCCGCTGGCGGAGCTGCCGGCGCGCACCGAGCCGGGCTGGACAATGCTGGTCCAGGGCGCCAATCTCTATGACGAGCGCGCCGACGAACTGCTGCGCCAGTTCCGCTTCGTGCCGGACGCGCGCCTGGACGACCTGATGATCAGCTACGCCAGCGACGGCGGCGGCGTCGGTCCGCACTTCGATTCCTACGACGTGTTCCTGCTGCAGGCGCAGGGCAAGCGCCGCTGGCGCATCGGCGCCCAGCAGGACCTGAGCCTGGTCGAGGGCCTGCCGCTGAAGATCCTCGCCAACTTCGCGCCGGAAGAGGAATTCGTGCTGGAACCGGGCGACATGCTCTACCTGCCGCCCCACTACGCCCACGACGGCGTGGCCGAAGGCGAATGCATGACCTATTCGATCGGCTTCCGCTCGCCCTCCTTCCAGGAACTGGGCGAAGCCTTCCTGCAATTCATGGCCGACTCGATCGACCTGCCCGGCCGCTATGCCGACCCGGGCCTGCAGCCGGCCAGGAACCCGGCCGAGATCCCGCGCGACATGCTCGCCACCGTCACCGAGGAACTCAACAAGGTGCGCTGGGACGAGGAAGACGTGACCGTCTTCCTGGGCGAATACATGTCCGAGCCCAAGCACAATGTGTTCTTCACGGGCCCGGCCAAGCCGCTGACCGTGGGCCGCTTCATGGAGACCGCGGCCAAGCGCGGCCTCAAGCTCTCCAGCAAGACCCTGATGCTCTACCGCGGCAAGCATGTGTTCATCAACGGCGAATCCTTCGCCGTCGGCCGCGCCGACAAGGTGGTACTGGACGCGCTGGCCAACGAACGCCGCCTGGAAGGCGCGCAACTGGACAGCGCCACCGACGACGTGCTGGAAGCCCTGTACACCTGGTACCAGGACGGCTGGATCGAACTGGGCTGAGCACAGGCATGGACGAGCCGCTCACCATCCGCTTCGACACGCGCCGCGAATGCGAGGCGCAGTTCCGCGCCTGCGTGGCGGCCTCCAAAGCCAGCCTGGCGCTGTTCGATCCGGATTTCGCGGTGTACCCACTCGGCGCGCCGGACGTGGACGCCGCCCTGCGCGCCTTCCTGGCGGGCGGCGGCGTACTGCGCCTGGCGCTGCATGATCCTTCCCATATCGAGCGCCAGTATCCGCGCTTCCTGCGCCTGCTGCGCGACTACGGCCACTTGTGCGAGTGCCGCCAGACCGGGCGCGGCCTGCGCAATCTGACCGATTCGTTCTGCATCGGCGACGGGGAACACGTGGTGCGGCGCTTTCACAGCGACCATCTGCGCGGCGAAGCGGTCTTCCATTCGGCGGAGGCGTGCGACCTGCCGGCGCACCGTTTCGCGGCAATCTGGGAGGAATCCCGGATCGTGCTGCAGCCGACGACCACGGGCTTGTGAAGCCAAAAGCTTGCTTCTAAGTCAGCGTTTCAGGCTTCGGTTGCATCTTGTAACAATATGAAGCTTAACTCTTCACAAAATACTTTCATTGCGGAACGAGTTCGCTATTGCGATTCAGTAAATTTGGCTATAATATCAGGTCAGGAAGGTTCCGTTGCCTATATGGCAGTATTGCTATTTTTGAAGCACGAGAATTCCGCCGAGCAATAATTACCGGTAATTATTATTCGCAACAAGCAGTACTACTTTTGAAATATTAAGGAAAATCATGAAAAAATCCCTGCTGATCGTTTCCCTGATGGCTGTTGCTCTGGCTGCTTGCAGCAAGAAAGAAGAAGCACCGGCAACCCCGGCAACCACCGAAGCTCCGGTCGCTGCTCCGGCTGACACCGCTGCTGCTCCGGTCGCTCCGGCTGCTGACGCTACCGTTGCTCCGGCTGCTGACGCTGCTGCTGCCGCTTCGGCTGCCGCTTCGACCGCTGCTGACGCAGCTGCTGCTGCTTCGCAAGCTGCTTCGACCGCTGCTGAAGCTGCCAAGCAGTAATCAGAATTTTTCTGATTCCGAAGAAACCGGCCTGTGGGCCGGTTTTTTTCGTCTGATGATTTTGCATGCGGCGCGATGATTCGCGCCCAGGTTCGCCCGCATGCCGGCGGCGCAAAAAAAAAAACCGGCCCAAGGGCCGGTTTTCCATTTGCGGTCGCAGGACCGGATTACTTCAGCTCTTCACTCAGCAGCTTCAGGATCTTGGCCGCGGTCGGCGAGGTCGCCGGCTTGCCGTCATTGGTCTGCACGGTCACTTCGCTCACGCTCGCGCCCTGCTGCGCCTTGACCAGCACGCGGAAGCGCTGCGCTTCCTTGGCCTTCTCGTCTTCACCGAAGGTGAACAGGCGCTTGAAGAAGCCGTCGGTCTTGGCCGCGTCCGGATCGACGTAGCGCACGAAGTAGATGCCCTGCACGCGGTCGCGGTCCTCGACGGTGAAGCCGACGCGGTCCAGCGCCAGGCCGACGCGGCGCCATGCGCGGTCGAAGCCTTCGTCGACTTCCACCTTGTCGCCCACCAGCTTGGCGTGCTGAGGCTGCAGCGGCGCGTTGGTGACGGTCGCTTCGGCGGTCTTGACATCCTTGGTGCCGGTCAGGTGCGCCACCATGCGCGCCAGGAACTGCGATTCCAGGCCCGGGTCGTTCGGACGCGAGGTCCAGGTGGTGGATTCCTTCTGCACGCCGACCAGCACTTCCTCGGCGCCGCGGTGGCTCACGTAGATCTCGGTCGAGCCGTCCGGCAGGCGCTCCAGGCGGGTGCGGAACTTGTCCTTCATGCCGGTCGACCAGGCCTTGTCGAACACCTTGCCGAGCGTGTTGCGCAGGAAGTCCTGCGGGATCTTCGAACGGTCTTCGACCCAGTTGGTTTCCATGGTGCCGGTCGTGGGCGATTCGATCTCGAGGGCGAATCCCATGTCTTCCCAGAACTGGCGCAGTTGCGGCCACAGCTGCTCCGGCGTCTGCTTGACCACCAGCCAGCGCTGGTCGCCGGCGCGCTCGATGCGCACGGCCTCGCTCGCGACCGGGCCCACGGTTTCCGCACCGGCCACCGGGGCGGCGCCTTGCACGCCGCGCGATTGCTGGAAGCCGGATGCGGTGGCGATGCCCTTGGCGTCCGGGACGGCGTAGCGGTTGTCACGCTGGAGCTGGGTCAGGTCCGGCGGCACTTCCAGTGCGGCGGCCTTCTTGGCGCCCCGGTAATCCACCTTGTCCGATTCGAACACGGTGGTGCAGGCCGCCAGGCTGAGCGCGAGCGCGGTGAGCGTCAGCGCACGGCCGGCGGCGGGAGCGGAAACCAGGGTCGTTTTCTTGCGAATAGTCATGTCGTTCGATGTCAGGTACGAGGAACCCGAATCCTGGCGGATTCAGGACTGTGGATGGACGCCCGCGGCCGCCAGGGCGGCGCGCACGGCGTCGTGGTACTGCGTGGACAGCGGCGCGAGCGGCAGGCGCAGGCCGGCCGGCATCTTGCCCATCTCGGCCAGCGCCCACTTCACCGGCACCGGGTTCGGTTCGATGAACAGCTTGCCGTGCAGGTCCAGGACGCGGTTGTTGATCTCGATCGCGCGCGCGATGTCGCCGGCCATGGCGGCCGCGCACAGTTCGTGCATGGCGCGCGGGGCGACGTTGGCGGTGACGGAGATGTTGCCGGCGCCGCCGCAGAACATCAGGGCCATGGCAGTCGCGTCGTCGCCCGAATAGACGGCGAAGGACTTGTCGACCATGCGCAGCAGCTCGATGCCGCGGCCGATGTTGCCGGTGGCGTCCTTGACGCCGACGATGTTGTCGATCGGGGCCAGGCGGGCGATGGTCTCGTTGCCCATGTCGGCAACGGTGCGGCCCGGCACGTTGTACAGGATGATCGGGAGGTCGACGGCTTCCGCGATGGTGCGGAAGTGGCGGTACATGCCCTCTTGCGTCGGGCGGTTGTAGTACGGCACCACCTGGAGCGAGGCGTCGGCGCCCACTTCCTTGGCATGGCGCGTCAGCGCGATCGCTTCGACGGTCGAATTGCCGCCGGTGCCGGCGATGACGGGAATGCGCCTGGCGACGTGGTCGACGGCCAGCTTGACCAGTTCGCAGTGCTCTTCCGGAGAAACGGTGGCCGATTCGCCCGTGGTGCCGACGATGACGATGCCGTCGGTCCCTTCCGCGATGTGCCAGTCGAGCAGTTTGCGCAGGGAATCGCGGTCAAGACTGCCGTCTTCGAACATCGGGGTGACGATTGCTACGATGCTGCCCTTAATCATAATCTTTGGACCGTGCAAGTAAATAAAAGTCTGATTGTAGCGGATCGCCCGCCGCTATGGTTCATTCCTGGCCACAATATGGTCGAGCCTGGCTTCGGTTTTGCCGAACGCCGGGCCCGCCGCGCACAGGCGCTGCACCTGGGCCGGATGCGGCCTGTCCACGTGGCCGTCCTCGTAGGCCAGCACCTGCAGGCCGCCGGCCTGGGCCAGCGCCAGCAATTCGCCGGGCGCCAGCAGGAAATCCGGGTTCGACGGCTTGCCGTAGACCTGGTTACCCTGCGCGAAGGTTTCGTAGATCAGGATGCCGTCCGGGCGCAGGCTCGCAGCCAGGTGCGGGAACAAGGGGCGGTACAGGTAATTGGTGACGACGATGGCGGCAAAGCGCCCGGCCTCGAAGGGCCAGGGCGAACCGTCCTCGAGGTCGTATTCCATGGCGGCGACACCCTGGCCGGCGGCCGTGGCCAGCGCCTCCGGCTTGCGGTCCAGCGCCAGCACCGGGTGGCCGAGCGCGGCCAGCAGGCGCGTGTGGCGGCCGCTGCCGCAGGCCAGGTCCAGCACCTCGCCTTCCGGCACGATGGGGGCAAAGCGCGCCACCCAGGGTGAAGCCGGCAGGTTCATCATGTTGATCGGCGAGTTCGTCATCATGTATAGGCAATCCCCATCGCTTCGCGCACATCGCGCATCGTTTCCTGCGCCAGCTTGCGCGCCTTGTCGCAGCCGTCCGCCACGATCGCGCGCACCAGGGTCGGGTCGTCCAGGTAGGGCTGGGCGCGTTCGTGCATCGGCTCCTGCTCCGCCAGCACGCCGTCGATGACCGGCTGCTTGCACTCGATGCAGCCGATGCCTGCGCTGGTGCAGCCGTTCACCACCCAGTCGCGCGTGGGCGCGTCCGAATACACCTCGTGCAGCTGCCATACCGGGCAGCGCTTCGGCTCGCCCGGGTCGGTGCGGCGCACGCGCGCCGGGTCGGTGGGCATGGTGCGGATCTTCTTGACCACGCTGTCGCGCTCCTCGCGCAGCGCGATCGCGTTGCCGTAGCTCTTGGACATCTTGCGGCCATCGAGGCCCGGCAGGCGCGAGGATTCGGTGACCAGGGCCTGCGGCTCGGCCAGGATGATCCGGCGGCTGCCTTCCAGGTAGCCGAACAGGCGCTCGCGGTCGATGTTCGACAGGCTGCCGGCGTCGTCCAGCATGGCTTTCGCCTGCTCCAGGGCGTCGCTCTCGCCTTCCTGGTGGTAGGCGGTGCGCAGCTCCAGATAGAGTTTGGCGCGCTTGCTGCCCAGCTTCTTCACGGCCGCCATGGCCTTCTCTTCGAAGCCCTTTTCCTTGCCGTAGATGTGATTGAAGCGGCGTGCGATCTCGCGCATCATCTCGACGTGCGGGAGCTGGTCCTCGCCCACCGGCACCATGCTGGCGCGGTAGATCAGGACATCGGCCGCCTGCAGCAGCGGGTAGCCGAGGAAGCCGTAGGTGGCCAGGTCCGTATTTGCCCTATTCGTGGCCAGGTTCTCGATCTGGTCCTTGTAGGTCGGGACGCGTTCGAGCCAGCCGAGCGGCGTGGACATCGACAGCAGCAGGTGCAGCTCCGCGTGCTCCGGCACCTTGGACTGGATGAAGATGGTCGCCTGCGACGGATCGATGCCGGCGGCGAGCCAGTCGATCACCATGTCCCAGGTGCTGCGCTCGACGATGCCCGGATCGTCGTAGTGCGTGGTCAGCGCGTGCCAGTCGGCGACGAAGAACAGGCAGGGATGCTCGGCCTGCAAGGTGATCCAGTTCTTCAGGGCGCCATGGTAGTGCCCCAGGTGCAGGGCGCCCGTGGGGCGCATGCCGGAAACGACGCGGTCGGGGTACATGTCAGCGCAGCAGCAGGTACAGGGGCGAGGTGACCAGTTTGAGCATGAAGTCGCCCAGCATCATGACGGGGACGACCCAGAAGCTCAGCAGCTTCAGGAAGATCAGCGCCAGCACGATGAAGAAGCCGTAGGGCTCGATTGCCGCGAACTTGTAGGCCAGGCGGTGGGGCAACAGGCTGGTGACCACGCGGCCGCCGTCCAATGGCGGAAGCGGGAACAGGTTGAACGCGAACATCAGCAGGTTGGTGAATACGCCGGCCTCGGCCACCGCGTGCGGAAAGGCTTCGTTGACCTTGAAGGCGTTCAGCAGCAGCGCCAGCACCAGCCACAGGAAGGCCATCAGGAAGTTCGCGCCGGGGCCGGCCAGGGCCACCCAGGCCATCTGCTTCTTGGGATTGCGCAGGCGGCTGAAGTCGACCGGTACCGGCTTGGCGTAGCCGAACACGAAACCGCTGGTCAGGTAGAGCGCGATCGGAATGACGATGGTGCCGAACACGTCGATGTGCACCAGGGGATTGAGGCTCATGCGGCCCTGTGCATACGCGGTGTTGTCGCCGAAGTACTTGGCGGCGTAGGCGTGGGCGGCTTCGTGCAGGGTAATCGCAAAAAGAACGGGCAGTGCGTAGACTGCGATGTTACGTATAATTTCTGGATCCATACCGGGGATTCTAACAGAGCGGCCGCCGGACAGACCGGCAGGCCAAGGGATGGGAGAACGCGGCCTTACAGGCCGAACACGGACGGGTCTCCCCTGCCCTCGCGCACCAGCTCCGGCGCCGGGCCGGTCAGGTCGACCACGGTGGTGGGTTCCAGCGTGCCGGCGCCGCCGTCGATCACCAGCTCGATCTGCTTGCCGAGGCGCTCCTGCACCTCTTCCGGATCGGACAGCATGTGGTCGTCGCCCGGCAGCTGCAAGGTGGTGCCGATCAGCGGCTCGCCCAGTTCTTCCAGCAGCGCCAGGGTGATGCGGTTCTCCGGCACGCGCAGGCCGATGGTCTTGCGCGACGGGTGGGACAGGCGGCGCGGCAGTTCGCGCGTGGCTTCCAGGATCACCGTGTAGGGCCCCGGCATGGTGGCCTTGAGCAGGCGGTACTGGGCATTGTCGACCCGCGCGTAGAGCGCGATCTCGGACAGGTCGCGCGCCAGGAGGGTCAGGTGGTGCTTGTCGTCGACGCCGCGGATGCGGCGCAGCTTCTCGACCGCGGCCTTGTCGTCGAGGCGGCACACCAGCGCATAGGCCGAGTCGGTCGGCGCCGCCACGATCCCTCCCGCGCTGATGATCTGCGCTGCCTGCTTGATCAGGCGCGGTTGCGGGTTCTCGGGGTGGATCTGGAAGTATTGGCTCATCGGCAGCGGCTCTTTATTCAATCAGGATCAGCGCAGCGACTGGAGCGCGGCGATGCGCTGCTCCATCGGCGGGTGGGTCGAGAACAGCGCGCCCCAGCCGCCGCCGCTGCCGGAAATGCCGGAAGCGGCCATCGACTGCGGCAGTGCGCCCGGGGCCAGGCCGCCGAGGCGGGCCAGAGCGTGCTGCATCGGCACCGGGCTGCCCAGCAGCTTGGCCGAACCGGCGTCGGCGCGGAACTCGCGCTTGCGCGAGAACCAGGCCACGATGATCGAGGCCAGGATGCCGAACACGATCTCGCAGACGAACACGGTGACCATGTAGCCGATGCCCGGCCGCTCGCCCTCGCTGCGCAGCAGGACCTTGTCGATGAAATAGCCGACCACGCGCGCCAGGAACACGACGAAGGTGTTGACCACGCCCTGGATCAGGGTCAGGGTGACCATGTCGCCGTTGGCGATGTGGGCCACCTCGTGGCCAAGGACCGCTTCGACCTCGTCGCGGTTCATGCCCTGCAGCAGGCCGGTGGAGACGGCCACCAGGGCGGAATTCTTGAAGGCGCCGGTGGCGAAGGCGTTCGGTTCGCCCTCGTAGACGGCGACTTCCGGCATGCCGATGCCGGCGCGCTCGGACAGGCGGCGCACGGTGTCGACCAGCCACATCTCGGTCGGGTTGGCCGGCTGGTCGATGACGCGCGCGCCGGTCGACCACTTGGCCATCGGTTTGCTCATGAGGAGCGAGATGAAGGAGCCGGTGAAGCCGACGACCAGCGAGAATATCGCCAGCGCGCCGATATCGATCCCCTGCCCCGTGACGGCCCGGCCCACGCCGAGCAGGTTCAGCACGAGCGACACCACCAGCACCACGGCGAGGTTGGTGGCAAGGAACAGGACAATGCGCTTCATGAAGAGGCCTCCTGACAGCTATCGATGACAGGATGCCAAGATTGGGCTGCAACACGGAAAATTCAAGGGCTCAGCCGGTGCACTCCAGGAAGAAGCGCAACATCTCGGCCGATGCCGACGGCCCTGCGGCATCGGTATGCGAACCATGCGGGTTGCCGCCCGACCAGGCATGGCCGGCACCGTGCAGCTGCCAGTGCTCCACTACGGTCCGGCTCCCGTCGCGCCAGGTGCTGCGGGTGCAGCGCCGGCCGGCATGGTCGTGCGCCTCGCTGTGCCGCTGCAGCGGCCCGTCCTGCGCTTTCAGGAACTGGGCCAGCACAGCGTCGCCGTTGCCCGTATTGACCAGGTGGTCGGCGTCGCCGTGGAACACGATCGCCGGCACGCCCCGGCGCAACTTCTTTGCCTTGCCCGGTTCGCGCATCGCCTTCAGCCCCGACATGAGGTCTTTCGCGCTGCCGGCGGGCAGGCCGGAATGGACGCCGACTGCCGCGTACACATCGGGATACTCCGCGCCCAGGATGGCCGCCATCGCGCCGCCCGCCGACAGGCCGGCCACGAACACCCGCGCCGGGTCGGCGCCGTGCTCGTCCACCAGCTGGCGCGTCATGCCGGCCAGGATCGCGGGCTCGCCGCGCTCCCGCGCCTGGTGCGCCGTTTCGAACCAGTTCCAGCAGCCGTTATGGTTGGCGCCCTTGTCCTGTTCGGGATAGAGCACCAGGCAGCCGTGCTCCTCGGCCAGCGCATTCATGGCGGTGCCGGTCGCGAAGTCGCCGGGGTTCTGGGTGCAGCCGTGCAGCATCACGACCAGGGGACGCGGCCCCTTCGCCGGCCGCGCCGGAACATACAGCTTGTAGTTGCGGGCGCCGGCGGCGCAGCGGTAGCTGCCGTCGATGAAGCGGCCCGGCGCGTGCGCATCCGCCCCTGCGGGACGCGTGGGAGCGTGTGCGCCCGGGCCGTGCCGGCGGCGCATCCGTTCGCTCCAGCCGGGCGCCTGGTTCAGGTCGACGAATGGCGCATGGGCCGGCTGTGCCGGGACGGCCTGCGGCAGCAGGCCGGATTCGGCCAGCGCCTTCTGGATCAGCGCCGTGGCCGCCGACGCGTCCTGCGTCTTCGCGAGCCGGGCCGACTCCATCATCTGGGAGATAAAACGGTCGATTGGTTTCATACCTGTCCTTAAGTGTGTAGGCGGTCCGCCAGGGCTTCCCTGACGGCCGGGGGCGCGACGAATGCGCCGAGGACCTGGACCGAGGCAATGGCCGCGCGGGCCAGCTCGGGGTCGACATCATCCTCGATGACGGCCAGGCCGAGGACCTGGATTTCCAGTTGCTGCCCGTTCGCCACGACGTGCTCGAGTTCGCGGCGCGAATAGCGGTGCATGCCCATGACGTAGCGCTTGCGCACGACGGTTTGCCGGATCGTCTCTGCATGCACCTGCAGCAGGTTGCGGATCGCGGTGCGCACGAAATCGGTGCGGTTCGAATAAAAGCCTTCTTCGACCAGCAGGTCGAGCTGGGCAAGGTCGACCAGCCCGACGTTGACCGTCACCTTGTCGCTGTCAGGTAATTTTTGCTGTGATGCAACGAGTTTCATTGTGCTCTCCCTCTTCTATACTCCAGATGGAGTATATCGGGAGTATTTCAAGGTGAGCAGGCAAGAAAAAAGCCCGCGCGGGCGGGCTTTCCTTGATCGTCCTGCTCGGACGCCGTCATGCGGCGCCGGAACGTGGTCAGATCGAGCGGATGTTGCTGGCCTTGTCGCCCTTCGGGCTGGCGGCGCGTTCGAAGGACACGCGCTGGTTTTCGGCCAGGCTCTTGAAACCGTCGGACTGGATGTCCTTGAAGTGTGCGAACAGGTCGCCGCCGCCTGCGTCAGGGGTGATGAAGCCGAAGCCCTTGGAATCGTTGAACCATTTGACGGTGCCGGTTTGAATAGTCATGTTTGAAATACCTTGAGTGAATTGGGCGAAATGCCGAAATGCACATGCAAGCAAGCGGGTACAGCAGAGGGAATCAAACAGGACTGCCCAGGGGGCGAGACGGGAGAGAGACCAACGAGACGACTTGATGTAGTGCCCGATCAAAGATACAGGACACTGCCCCGTTCACCTAATCATTTCGAAATTTCTTTACTGCTGAGTGCAGAAATTGCCGGTCGTACACGTCTGCTGTCAGAACCAGTCGTGCCACACGGGCGTCAGCCCTGCCGGCAGCGGCGGCAGCTCCGCGAACTCGACGCGCGCCTCGCCCGGCGCATGGAAATCGGTGCCGCGCGAGGCCAGGAAGCCGTAGCGGCGCGCCAGCTCGGCATAGGTCGCGTACTGATCGGGCGTGTGGCTGCCGGTGACCACCTCGATGGTGTTGCCGCCCAGCTGGCGGAACTCGTCGAACAGCACGCCTTGCGCGGTATCGCTGAATTTATAGCGTCCCGGATGGGCAATCACGGGAATGCCGCCGGCGCCGCGGATCCAGCCCACGGCATCCGCCAGCGAGGCCCAGCGGTGCGGCACATAGCCCGGCTTGCCTTCCGTGAGATAGCGGCGGAACACCTCCGGGGTCGAACCGCAGACGCCGATCTCCACCAGGTAGCGCGCAAAATGGGTGCGCGACATCAGGTCCGGGTTGCCCACGTAATGGAGGGCGCCCTCGTAGGCGCCGGGAATGCCGGCCTGCTCCAGCTGGGCGGCGATCTCGCGGGCGCGTGCCTCGCGGCCGTTGCGGGTGGCGGCCAGCCCTTCGATGAGGGCGCGGTTGTCTTCGTCGACCTGCAGGCCGACGATGTGCACGGTTTCGTTGGCCCAGGTCACCGAGATCTCGACGCCCGCCACGAAGCGCATGCCCAGGTCCTTCGCAGCTGCGCGCGCCGCCTTGATGCCGCCGACTTCGTCGTGGTCGGTCAGGGCCCAGACGTCGACACCGCTCTTGCGGGCGTAGGCAGCCACCGCGGCCGGTGCGAGCACGCCGTCGGAGACGTTGGAATGGCAGTGGAGATCGACTTTCAACATGGCACGGTAATGGCGAATGCGGCAATGACGCGTTCTGAAACGAAGCATTGTACGCGCTTTACGGTGGCCCTTGGGCTGCGATCCGCTTGCGCGGGATGCCTGGTCATGCTTGATCGCAAGTTTAAAAGTCGTAGCGCAGTCCAAGGGCAAGCGCATGGCCGCCGCGAATGCTCGCATCGAAATCGGCCAGGCCGCCCCGGGAGGGAGAAAGGGCGGCAGTCTCGGCTTCACGGTAATACTCGGCAAAGAGCTTGTACTGGTCCGACAGTGTGTAATCGATGCCCAGATGGACAATCCTGTCGCCGTAGTTTTCCACTTTTGCGAGCATCAGCTTGAGCGTGCCTTTACCCAGCACATAGCTGCCGAAGAGGTTGATGGCGCGGTTGCCCTTGCTCGAGAAGCCGCCAGGCTGGAGATTGCCGGTATCGAACAACTCATACTTCAAGGCGAGGTAGAGCTTGTCGGCCTGGTGCGTGGCGGACAGCCCGTACAGCCGGTTGCCGCCATAGCCCGCATCGCCCCGGTCATCGATGCCTGCGCCGATGCGGGTGTTGCCGCGGGTATAGGAGGCGGTGGCTTGCCAGCGCCGCGCATCGATGCGTGAAGTCGAGCGCCGGTTGCCGCGGCTGCCGGAATAGGCAGCCGCGAAGGATAAGCCTTCGAGCTCCGGGCTGGCATAGGCAATGGTCCTGGCGACCCGGAATACCGTATAGGTCGCGTAACCACTGTAGTAACTACTGAACCTATCCACCGGCGCAGCAATCGCGTTGTAGTAAGGCATCCATTGCTGGCCATAGACCATTGATCCGAAACGGCCCCGCAATCCGATGCGCGCGATCCTGATCGGCTCTTCCTGGTCATAGGGATCGCGCAACCTGGCATGCGCGGAATCGAGGGGAATCTCGAGTTGACCAACCAGCGCCAGGCCGGAATCGAGCGGATAGTCCAGCTTGACTCCCAGGCGCGAGTAGGCGTCGCGCACGGAGGTGTACGCGCCGAAGCTGTCGCGGCGGTCTGGGCCGACCCGCTCCAGTTGCGTGCGCAGCGAACCGTAGAAATCGAGCGCGGTGGAATTTTGGGCGGCAAGCGTGGCAGAGAGCATGCAGCCCGCTAGCGCAAGCACGAAGCCAGCCGATGCCTTACCTGGTTCAGCCATGGACAATCTCCGCATATCGGGACCGCAAGCTCGCCTGGATCTCGGCCGGAGGCGCATGAACAGGCGTCAGTTCGAACATCAACTCACGCACGCCATCCCAGACGATCTGCACCCCAAGACACAGCAGGATGAAGGCGCTCAGGCGCAGGAAAACAGCCGTGCCTGCTTCGCCGATCAGGCGCAGGAAATGCTCGCCATAGCGAAATGCCAGGTAGAGCAGGATGCCGATGACGGCCAGCGCCAGCAGGGCGGCGCCCATGCGCGCCAGGGAGGTCACCAGTTCCACATCGTGCAGGGCCACGCCGACCGTAATGGCCACGGAGATCGAGGCCGGGCCGCAGCTGATGGGAAAGGTCAGCGGATAAAAGGCCTGCCGGTGTGCAAGGTCTGGCGTGAACGCCTCGGCCAGGGCAGCCCGGCTGTCCGGCGTCGCCGGCGTTGCGCCGAGCAGGCGCCATGCGACGGAAGCCAGGATCAGGCCGCCGCCGACCCGGACGATAGGCAGGGAAATGCCGAAAAAATCGAGGACATAGGATCCGACCAGCATCGAGCCTGTCATCAGCCAGAACATGTTACGGGCGATACGGCGCGCAAGCAGCGTGCGGGTGGCCGGGGATGCACCGTCGGTCATGCTCAGGAAGATCGGCGCGGTCGCGGCCGGATTGAGAATCGGCAACATCGTCACCAGCACGAACAAAAAGCTCCTGGCGGCTGCCAGCATTAACTCGGTTGTCATGGCAAACCGGATTTCCTTCCTGGAACGCATGGGCCGTCGCCGAAGATGGACGGCGCCTGGGTGAAGGCGGACCTCGGTAATGCACACTCTACCTGAACGCCCCGCGAGGGCAACGCACTGCTGGAGCCGGCCTGCCCGGCGACAGGAGCACGCGGTCAATCGGACAGTTACCTGAACGACAACATGGTAAGCTTCCTTCGACGGCGCATGGCCGGCACGGCCGTTGCGCCGCGCTCTGCATGGACCGGCCTGGAAATGCGGTAACGCGGAAACGCCGCTTGCCGCTCCCGGCTTGCTTGCGCGCCCCTCGTGCGCTGCAGGGCGCCCCAACCAGCGATGTAGCCAGGAAAGCGGAATCGATGACCGACACTGATCCGAAGCAGGCCGCCCAACCCGCCCCCCGTCCGCGCATGCAAGTCAATCCGCCGGTCTTTTTTATCTCGGCCGGCCTGATTCTCGCCTTCGTGCTGCTCGGCGCATTGTTTCCGGAACAGGCTGGAAGCGTGTTCAATACGGTCCAGGCCAGGATCGTGCGCGATTTCGGCTGGTTTTATATCCTGGCCGTCGCCCTCTTCCTGATCTTCGTGCTTTTCCTGATGATGAGCCGCTACGGCGACGTCAAGCTTGGCGCCGACGACAGCGAACCCGAATACAGCTACCTGTCCTGGTTCGCCATGCTGTTCAGCGCCGGCATGGGCATCGGCCTGCTGTTCTTCGGCGTCGCCGAGCCGATCCAGCATTATTCGAAGCCGCCGGTGGGCGAAGGAAGCACGATCGAATCGGCACGCCAGGCCATGATCCTGACCTTCTTCCACTGGGGCGTGCATGCCTGGGCAATCTATATCGTCGTCGGACTGGCGCTGGCCTACTTCGCTTTCCGGCGCGGCCTGCCGCTCACCTTGCGCTCGGGCCTGTTTCCCCTGATCGGCAACCGCATCCACGGTCCGATCGGCCACGCCATCGATATCTTCGCGGTCCTGGGAACCATGTTCGGTGTCGCGACCTCGCTGGGCTTCGGCGTGCTGCAGGTCAATGCCGGCTTTTCCCACCTGTTCGGCCTGCCGGTCAGTCCCACAGTCCAGGTCGTTCTGATCGCGGCCATTACCGGCCTGGCGACGCTGTCGGCCGGCACGGGACTCGACAGGGGGGTGAAGCGTCTTTCCGAACTCAACATCATCCTGGCGATCGCCCTGCTGGTCTTCGTCCTCTTTGCGGGATCGACGGTGTTCCTGCTCCAGGCCTACGTCCAGAACATCGGCGCCTACCTGGGCGCCGTCGTGCAACGGACCTTCAGGATGTATGCCTACGAGCCGAATACCTGGCTGGGCGACTGGACGCTGTTCTACTGGGGCTGGTGGATCTCCTGGTCGCCTTTCGTGGGCATGTTCATCGCACGCATCTCGCGCGGGCGCACCATCCGCGAGTTCGTGACCGGCGTGCTGCTGGTGCCGGTACTGTTCACCTTCCTGTGGATGACCGTATTCGGGAACACGGCGATCGCACTCGACCTGAGCGGCGCGGCGCCGATCGTACAGACCGTCGCCGACAACATGCCCGTCGCACTGTTCGAGGTACTGGAACAGCTGCCTTTCTCGCTGATCGCGTCCGGCCTCGCGACCGTGCTGGTCATTACCTTCTTCGTGACCTCGGCCGATTCCGGAGCACTCGTGATCGACATGATCACCTCCGGCGCGGCGCCGAATCCGCCGGTCTGGCAGCGCATCTTCTGGGCCGTCTGCGCCGGCGTCGTGGCGGCCGTGCTGCTGCTGGCGGGAGGACTGCAGGCGCTCCAGACCGCGGCGCTTGCCAGCGCCCTCCCCTTCGCCGTGGTCATGCTGGTGATCTGCTACGGACTGCTGCGCGCCCTGCAGACGGAGAAAAAAGGCGGGCCGATGGATTTGTCCCTGGACGCCGACACGCAGCCGGCGGCGGCAAGCCTGAGCTGGCAGCAGCGCCTGGCCAGCATTACCGGCTTCTACGACAAGCGGGAGATCGTATCGTTTCTCGGCGACACGGCACGCCCCGCGCTGGAGGCGGTTGCCGCACAAATGCAGGAAAGCGGTCTGACGCCGGAATCGGCGCAGCGCGAAGACCAGCTCGATCTCACCGTCCCGCACGGCGATCGCGGCGTGTTCCGCTACACCATTCGCGCGCGCGGTTTCCGGTCACCCAGCTTCGCATGGGCCGAAACCGGGGGCGCCTCGACGCAGGGCGTGCATTACCGGGCCATGGCCCATACTTCCGAGACCGACCAGCAGCACGACGTGACCGGGTACACGCGCGAGCAGCTGATCAACGACCTGTTGAACCATTACGCCCGCTTCCGCCATGTGCGGCGGCTTGCGTGACCGCACACGGCAGCTTCAGGCGCTCCCGGGCGCGAGGAACTCCTCCAGCATGTGCGCCAGCATCTCCGGCTGGTCATGATGCAGCATATGCCCCGCAGCCGGGATCATGCGGGCGGTCACCTCGCGCAAATGCCCCATGCGCCGGTCGATCTCCGCCCTCGCCTGCTCCTTCGGCCCCATCCAGCGCCACATGTCGGTTTCCTCGGCCTCGACCCACAGCACCGGGGCCGTGATCGCGCTCCAGCAAGCCATGATCTCTTCCACGTGGTACAGCAGCGGCCCGTGCATCTTGTGCGCCGGGTCGCCCAGGATGCGCCACTGCCCGTCGTCGCCCTGCGCCGACCAGTGTCCGGCCAGGAAAGCCGCGCGTTCTTCGGACAAACGCGGATTGGTCTTGCGCAGCCGCCCCGCCACCTCGGCCAGGCCGGCGTAGCCGCGCATCGCAGGCGGCTCGCGCAGCTCGTCCAGCCACTTGGCGACGCGCCCCGGATACTGCGACGGCCGCGTGGCCGGCAGCCCGAAACCTTCCAGGTTGATCAGCTTGCCCACCCGCGCCGGCCGCACGCCGCCATAGATGCCCGCGATATTGCCGCCCATGCTGTGGCCGAGCAGGTTCACGGCCTCGCCCGGTGCGTAATGGTCGAGGATCTGGTCGAGGTCGGCCACGTAGTCCGGGAACCAGTAGGTGTCCGAGCGCGTGTTCTCGGTCAGCCCGAAGCCGCGCCAGTCCGGCGCGATCACGTGCCAGTCGCCCTCCAGGCAGTCGACCACGAACTGGAAGGAAGCCGACACGTCCATCCAGCCGTGCAGCATGAAGAGCTTGGGCGCGCCTTCCCTGCCCCAGTGGCGGACGTGGGTGCGCAGGCCGCGCACGGTAATGAATTCGGATCGGGACGGTTTCATATCAGCTCTGGAAATAGTACGGTCGTTCGCATGATTATATAAGGGAACGGTTGATTTCGCTCGCCGCGCCCCCATCTGCCGCCAGTCGGACGATGCGAAAGCGCAGGGGGTAAAATAGCGGTATATCAACCCTTCCGCGAGCACATCCATGGCGATTTACCAGCTGGGCGAGCATGCCCCCGAGATCGATGCATCGGCCTTCGTGGCCGATACGGCAACCCTGGTCGGCAAGGTGACCCTCGAGGCGAATGCCTCGGTATGGTTCGGCGCAACGATCCGCGGCGACAACGAGCGCATCACGATCGGCGAGAACAGCAACGTCCAGGAAGGCACGGTGATGCATACGGACATGGGCTACCCACTCACGATCGGCAAGAACGTGACGATCGGCCACCAGGCCATGCTGCACGGCTGCACGGTGGGCGACGGCTCGCTGATCGGGATCCAGGCCGTGGTGCTCAACGGCGCGAAGATCGGCAAGGGTTGCCTGGTCGGCGCCGGCGCCCTGGTCACCGAAGGCAAGGAGTTTCCGGACCACTCGCTGATCCTCGGTTCGCCCGCCAAGGTGGTGCGCACCCTCACGGAAGAAGACGTAACGCGCCTGCAGGGCAGCGCCGCCAGCTATGTGGCGCGCGGCCAGCTGTTCAAGGCGCAGCTCAAGAAAATCGGATAAGAAATGACGACTCAAGACACCAGGGACACCCTGCAAAAATTCATC
Source organism: uncultured Massilia sp. (assembly GCA_946886065.1). The sequence continues at coordinate 30,405 of CAMPHU010000001.1, forward strand.
TTCGACAACGCCGCCGTGCGCGGCGAGCTGGTCGAGATTTCGGACACCTGGCGCGAGATCCAGGCGCGCCACGCCTATCCCAAGGCCGTGCGCGCGGTACTGGGCGAGATGGTCGCGGCCGGCGCCCTGCTGTCTGCCAACCTGAAGTTCAACGGTTCCATCATCATGCAGATCCATGGCGACGGCCCGGTGCGCCTGCTGGTGGTCGAGTGCGACGCCCAGCTGCGCATCCGCGCCACCGCGAAACTGGCGCCGGAAGCCGAGGTCCCGGACAACGCCAGCCTGCAAGACCTGTTCAATGTGCACGGCAAGGGGCGCTTCGTGATCACGCTCGACCCGGCCGACAAGGTGCCGGGCCAGCAGCCCTACCAGGGCGTGGTGCCGCTGGCCGGCGACGACATGGCAACCGTGATCGAGAACTACATGCTGCGTTCGGAGCAGATGGACACGCGCCTGTGGCTGGCCGCGGACGACAAGATCGCGCGCGGCCTGCTGCTGCAAAAGCTGCCGCGCCACAGCGGCGTGGAAGGCCAGACCAAGCAGGCCACCGAAGCGGAAGACCTGGAAACCTGGAACCGCGCCGTCATGCTGGGCCAGACCCTGAAGCGTGAAGAGATGCTGACCACCGACATCCAGACCCTGCTCAAGCGCCTGTTCTGGGAAGAGACCATCCGCGTGTTCGATCCGGCGCACCCGCAGTTCCACTGCAGCTGCACCCGCGACAAGGTCGGCAACATGCTCAAGATGCTGGGCGAGGAAGAAGTCAATTCCGCACTGGCCGAATTGGGCGAGCTGGGCATCAACTGCGATTTCTGCGGCAAGCACTACTCCTTCGACAAGGTGGATTGCGCCCAGCTGTTCAGCACCGAAAGCCCGGTGCAGACCCTGATGCCGCCGAGCGGCAGCACCCACTGAAAGAACGTGCCGATGCGTGACACGCCCCGCAGCGCCTTCGCCCACTTCCTCGCGCTGCCGACGCGCTGGATGGACAACGACAGCTACGGGCATGTCAACAACGTCAACTACTACAGCTTCTTCGACACGGCGGTGAACCGCTACCTGATCGAACAGGGCGTGCTCGACATCCATAAGGACAGCGTGGTGGGGCTGGTGGTGGAGACGGGCTGTTCGTATTTCAGCTCGATCTCGTTTCCGGATACGGTGCATGCCGGGATCCGGGTGGCGAAGCTGGGCAATTCCAGCGTGCGCTATGAGATCGGCTTGTACCGCAACGATGGCGAGACGCCGGCTGCGGCGGGGCACTTCGTTCACGTGTACGTGGATCGGGAGACGAATCGGCCGGTGCCTGTCCCTCCGGCCACGCGCGCGGTGCTCGAAGGCCTCGTGCGCGCGCGGTAACCCGTCACTTTCACCGTGGTGGCCGACCGTCTGCGCTCATCGGCCCGCTTTTGAACCGGGACACCACCCGGCAAATCCCCCGCTCCAGTGCTAAGCTGTTAGTTCTTCGACATCAAGGAGGACGCACGATGGACATCGATATTGGCATCAGCAACGACGACCGCGCGAAGATCGTGGAGTCGCTGTCGACAGTGCTGGCGGACAGCTACATGCTCTACCTGAAGACCCATAACTTCCACTGGAACGTGACCGGCCCCATGTTCCAGACCCTGCACGTCATGTTCCAGGAACAGTACACCGAGCTGTGGAACGCGCTCGACGACATCGCCGAGCGCATCCGCGCGCTGGGCCACTATGCGCCGGGCACCTACAAGCGCTATGCGGAGCTGTCGAGCATTCAGGAAGAGCCGAGCGTGCCGGATCCGCGGGAAATGATCCGCCAGCTGGTGGAAGGCCAGGAAATCCTGGTCCGCACCCTGCGCGCCAGCGTGCGCATCGCGGACGAGATCGACGATTACCCGACCGCCGACATGCTGACCACCCGCATGGAGATCCATGAAAAGAACGCGTGGATGCTGCGTGCCTTCCTGGAGCACGGCAAGGGGCATATGCAGGGGGATGCGTCGTCGCCGTGACCCGGCCGGGGGCTGCCCGGGCGCGCGGGCAGCCGGGGCGTTCAGCCGGCCTTGCCGCCCGACATATGAAGATCGACCACCTTCATGATCTCCAGGGTGAGATCGAGGTCGAACTCGCCGGAGGCGAGCGCCGCCTGCAGCTGCTCGCGCGGCAGGCCCACGGCGGCGGCCAGGCCCGGCAATGCCGGCGCCTGCGATACCGCCAGCAGCGCGGCCGAGATCAGCTGGCCGTCGCCGTCTTCGAAGGCGTCGGCCAGAACGTCCGCGATCGCGTCGAGCGAATCGAGCGCAGCGGGATCGATGGGGGAATTCGGTGAAGTCATGAGGGAATGCGAAGCCTTCAGCGCTTCGGCTTGTCCTTGTCCTTCGGCGCGGGCGGAGGCGGCGGCACGGTCATCGAGACCGCGGGCTGCTCGTCCTTGCGCAGCACCTGCACGAAGATTTCGTTCTGCTTGATCATGCCCAGCTCGTAGCGCGCGCGCTCCTCGACCGCGCCCGTGCCCTCTTTCAGGTCGCGGACTTCGGATTCGAGCTTGGCGTTGCGCGCCTTGAGCTGGTCGGTCTTGAGGCGCACGGCCTCGACCTGTCCGCGCATGTCCGCCACGGACAGCCAGCCGCCCTTGCCGATCCAGAGCGGGTACTGGATCAGCAGGAGAAGAGCGGCAAGGGTGATCGTGATCAGGCGCATGAGCGGAAGGCCGGCCAGGGGCCGGCCCTGAGGATTACTTCAGGTTGTAGAAGGCGTCGCGGCCCGGGTAGCTGGCGACATCGCCCAGGTCTTCCTCGATGCGCAGCAGCTGGTTGTACTTGGCCATGCGGTCCGAGCGCGACAGCGAGCCGGTCTTGATCTGGCCGGCGTTCAGGCCGACGGCGATGTCGGAGATGGTCGAATCTTCGGTCTCGCCCGAGCGGTGCGAGATCACGGCGGTGTAGCCGGCGCGCTTGGCCATCTCGATGGCGGCGAAGGTCTCGGTCAGGGTGCCGATCTGGTTGATCTTGATGAGGATCGAGTTGCCGATGCCCTTCTGGATGCCCTCTTTCAGGATCTTGGTGTTGGTGACGAACAGGTCGTCGCCCACCAGCTGCACGCGCTTGCCCAGGGCCGCGGTCAGGGTCGCCCAGCCGTCCCAGTCGCCTTCGTGCATCGCGTCCTCGATCGAGATGATCGGGTAGCGGTCGCACCAGGTGGCCAGCATGTTGGTGAAGTCCTGTGCCGACAGGGTCAGGCCCTCGCCTTCCAGGTGGTACATGCCGTCCTTGTAGAACTCGCTCGCGGCGCAGTCCAGGCCGATCGCGATGTCCTGGCCCGGCACGTAGCCTGCCTGCTCGATCGCCTGCATGATCAGCTTGATCGCTTCTTCATGATTCGTGACCGACGGAGCGAAGCCGCCTTCGTCGCCGACGGCGGTATTCAGGCCCTTCGAGTGCAGGATCTTCTTCAGGGTGTGGAACACTTCCGCGCCGTAGCGCATGGCTTCCTTGAACGAGGGAGCGCCCACCGGGATGATCATGAATTCCTGGATGTCCAGGTTGTTGTCGGCGTGTGCGCCGCCGTTGATGACGTTCATCATCGGCACCGGCATCTGCATCGCGCCCGAACCGCCGAAGTAGCGGTACAGCGGCAGGCCGGCTTCCTCGGCGGCCGCCTTGGCCACGGCCATCGACACGGCCAGCATGGCGTTGGCGCCCAGGCGGCTCTTGTTTTCGGTGCCGTCGAGATCGATCAGGGTGCGGTCCAGGAAAGCCTGTTCGTTGGCATCCAGGCCCATGATCGCTTCGGAGATCTCGGTGTTGATATTTTCGCAGGCTTGCAGCACGCCCTTGCCGAAGTAACGCTTCGGATCGCCGTCGCGCAGTTCGATCGCTTCGCGCGAACCGGTCGAGGCGCCCGACGGCACCGCGGCGCGGCCCATCACGCCCGATTCCAGCAGCACGTCGCACTCGACGGTCGGGTTGCCGCGCGAGTCGATGATTTCGCGGCCGATAATATCAACAATAGCACTCATGTAAACACTCTCCGATAGGATTGAAAAACGTGACGAGCGCGCACCGAGCCGCCGGGTGCGCGCCGCAAATGCTGTTACTTGAAGTCCGCTTCCAGGAAGCCGGTCTTCTTGACGATGCGGTCGATCTCGACGAGGGTGGTCAAGAGTTCCTTCATGCGGCCGAGGGGGACGGCGTTCGGGCCGTCCGACAGCGCATTGGCCGGATCAGGGTGGGTCTCCATGAACAGGCCGGCGATCCCCGAGGCCACGGCGGCGCGCGACAGGACCGGGATGTGCTCGCGCTGGCCGCCGGACGAGGTGCCCTGGCCGCCCGGCAGCTGCACCGAGTGGGTCGCGTCGAACACCACCGGGCAGTTCGATTCACGCATGATGGCCAGCGAACGCATGTCCGAGACCAGGTTGTTGTAGCCGAACGAGACGCCACGCTCGCAGGCCATGAAGTTATCTTCCGGCAGGCCCGCTTCGCGCGCTGCGGCGCGTGCCTTGTCGATCACGTTCTTCATGTCGCCCGGGGCCAGGAACTGGCCCTTCTTGATGTTGACCGGCTTGCCCGAACGCGCGCAGGCGTTGATGAAGTCGGTCTGGCGGCACAGGAAGGCCGGGGTCTGCAGCACGTCGACGACGCTGGCCACCACCGGAATCTCTTCCTCGGTGTGCACGTCGGTCAGGACCGGCACGCCGATCTCCTTGCGCACGTCGGCCAGGATCTCCAGGCCCTTCTCCATGCCCGGGCCGCGGAAGGACTTGCCCGACGAGCGGTTGGCCTTGTCGAAGGACGATTTATAGATGAACGGGATGCCCAGGCTGCTTGCGATTTCCTTCAGCGTGCCGGCGGTGTCGAGCGCCATCTGGCGCGATTCGATCACGCAGGTGCCCGCGATCAGGAAGATCGGCTTGTCGAGGCCGACGTCGAATCCGGCGAGTTTCATGCTGCATCTCCTTGCAGGGCCGGCGCTTGTGCGTTCGCCGCCACATTGGTGTTGGCCGACTGGTGCGCCAGGGCGGCCTTGATGAACGAGGTGAAGAGCGGGTGGCCGTTACGCGGAGTCGACTTGAACTCCGGGTGGAACTGCACGCCCACGTACCACGGGTGCACGTCACGCGGCAGCTCCATGATTTCCAGCAGGTCTTCGTTCGGGGTGCGCGCCGCGACCACCAGGCCGGCCGCTTCGATCTTCGGCAGGTAGAAGTTGTTGCCTTCGTAGCGGTGGCGGTGGCGCTCGGTCACGACGTTGCCGTAGATCTCGGCCGACAGGGTGCCCGGATTCACCGCGCAGGTCTGCGCGCCCAGGCGCATGGTGCCGCCCAGGTCGGAATTCGTGTCGCGCTTCTCGACCTTGCCGTCGTGGTTCTGCCACTCGGTGATCAGGGCCACGACCGGCTGGTCGGTCTCGGGATCGAATTCGGTCGAGTTCGCGTTCGGCAGGCCGGCCACGTGGCGGGCGTACTCGATCAGCGCGACCTGCATGCCCAGGCAGATGCCCAGGTAAGGGATCTTGTTCTCGCGGGCGTAGCGGGCGGCCATGATCTTGCCTTCCACGCCGCGCTTGCCGAAGCCGCCCGGCACCAGGATCGCGTCGTACTTGGCCAGGTGGTCGCAGCCCTTGCTTTCGATTTCTTCCGAGTCCAGGTATTCGATGTTGACCCGGCTTTCGGTATGGATGCCGGCGTGGCGCAGCGCCTCGGTCAGCGACTTGTACGACTCGATCAGGTCGACGTACTTGCCCACCATGCCGATGGTGACTTCGCGCTTCGGGTTTTCCAGGGTGTGGATCAGCTTGGTCCACATCGACAGGTCGGCCTTCGGGGCCTCGATGCCGAGCGCCTCGCAGATGATGTCGTCCAGGCCCTGGTCGTGCAGCACCTGCGGCACCTTGTAGATGGTGTCCACGTCCCACACCGAGATCACGGCCTGCTCTTCCACGTTGGCGAACAGCGAGATCTTGGCGCGCTCGTCGTCCGGGATGCGGCGGTCGGCGCGGCACAGCAGCGCGTTCGGCGAGATGCCGATCTCGCGCAGCTTCTGCACGCTGTGCTGGGTCGGCTTGGTCTTGAGCTCGCCGGCCGAGGAGATGTAGGGAACCAGGGTCAGGTGCACGAAGGCCGCGCCCTTGCGGCCCTGGCGCAGCGACAGCTGGCGCGCCGCTTCCAGGAAAGGCAGCGACTCGATGTCGCCCACGGTGCCCCCGATCTCCACCAGCGCCACGTCCACGCCTTCGGCGCCGCGGCGGATGTAGTCCTGGATTTCGTTGGTGATGTGCGGGATCACCTGCACGGTCTTGCCCAGGTATTCGCCGCGGCGTTCCTTGCGGATCACCGATTCGTAGATCTGGCCGGTGGTGAAGTTGTTCACCTTCTTCATGCGGGTGCTGATGAAGCGCTCGTAGTGGCCCAGGTCCAGGTCGGTCTCGGCGCCGTCGTCGGTGACGAACACTTCGCCGTGCTGGGTGGGGCTCATCGTGCCCGGATCCACGTTGATGTACGGGTCGAGCTTGAGCATGGTGACTTTGAGGCCGCGGCTCTCCAGGATCGCGGCGAGGGAGGCGGCCGCAATCCCTTTGCCCAGGGAAGACACGACGCCGCCAGTGACGAAGACAAATTTGGTCATTGTGCAGAAAGTGCCGGACGGCACGCGCGGGAAATTGAAATTATACCTTAAACGCGCAAATACTTCTGTCCATCCAGCCAACTTCCCCGGGGGACCGGGCCCCTTGTCAAAAAAAGACACCCTTCAGACTCATGCTCATATCCAACATGCATTAATACTTTATTATCATGCGAATCTTGCATATGATGGCTGTTCTCGTCCTTTTTCACGGGTTGCCATGTCCACCGCACCAGATGTCCTTCCCGCCGAGCCGCCAGCCTCGGCGCTTTCCACCGCCATGCCGGCCGGGCCGGAAGCCTCCGGGCCGGAATCCTTCGTGCCCGAAGCCGCCGCGCCTGCGCCGCAGGTTCACGTGCCGGTCTTCACCGGCAGCGGCAAGGAATACTTCCGCATCTGGGTCATCAACCTCCTGCTCAGCCTCGCCACGCTCGGCATCTATTCGGCCTGGGCCAAGGTGCGGCGCCTCCAGTACTTCGACCGCAACACCCGGCTCGCCGGCGCCTGCTTCGACTTCCGGGGCGACCCCAGGGCCATCCTGCGCGGCCGGATCCTGGCCTTCGTCCTGGTGGTCGCCTATCAATACGCGTTCGGCTTCTCGCTCCAGGTCGGCGCCGCGGTGATGGTCTTCCTGATGCTGGCCATGCCCTGGCTGCTGCGCGGCGCCCTGCGCTTTCGCCTGTCGAACACCCAGTACCGCGGCCTGTGGCTGGGCTTCGGCGGCGGCGTCGGCGCGGCCTACCTGGCCTACCTGCCTCCGCTCGCCGTCTTCCTGCTTCCCTCGGTGCTGCTGGCGATCTTTATCGATCAGCCGGCGCTGGCAAGCCTGCCCTTCCTGCTGCTCCTGGCCTGGCCGCTGATGCACGGCCGGGCGCGGGCCTACCAGCAGCGCCACCTGCTGTTCGGCGACCAGGGCGCGCGCTACACACTCAGCTCCTGGCGCTTCTACCGCCCCTACCTGATTGCGGGTATCGTGGCCTTCGGCGTCGCACTGGCGATCGGCATCGTGGCCGCCATCGTGGGGGGCGTGATCTTGGCCATGCTCAAGAAGGATTCGCCGGGGGCTGCGTTCACCACGCTCCTCCCCGCGGTATTGGGCGTCCTGTTCGTCTACATCGGCTACCTGATGGCCGGCCCCTACATGCAGGCCCGCATCGGCAACCTGGTCTGGTCGAACACCGGTTTCCCCGGTGTGCGCATCCGCTCCACGCTGCCCGCCAAGGGCTTGATGCTGCTGCAGACCAGGAACGCCTTGCTGACCCTGTTGACGCTCGGCCTCTACCGCCCCTTCGCCGTGGTGGCCGTGCACCGTTTCAGGCTGCAGCACGTAGAGATTGCGTTCGACGAGGGCTTCGAACAGGCCATGGCGCGCGCCGCCCAGGGCCGCCGCAACGCAGCCGGCGACGGTGCCAGCGATGCCCTCGGCATCGATCTTTCCTGGTGAGGACTTGATGACCAACGCATACTTTTTCGACGGCCTCAGCGCCCGCCTTCACGAAGTCGAGCTCGCATCCAGCGGCGGCGCCCTGCTGCTGCGCGGCGCGGTCGAGCGCAGCTATCCCCTGTCCGGCGTCGAGCTGGCGGAACCGTTCGCCGGCGCCCCGGCCGTGCTGTACCTGCCCGACGGCGCCCGCTGCGAGGTGAACGATCCCGCAGCCCATGGCTGGCTGGCCGACACGCTCGGCTACCGCAAGTCGCGCGTCGTGCGCTGGCAGGAACACACCGGCGCCGCCCTGGCCTGCCTGGTGCTGCTGGTCCTGCTGATCGGCGCCACCGTCAAATGGGGCATTCCCGCCGCCAGCGAACGGATCGCGGCCGCCCTGCCGGCCGACGTCGACCGGAGCCTCGGCGCCAATACCCTCGCGGTGCTCGAACGGCAAAACATGATCAAGCCCTCGCGCTTCAGCGACGAGCGCCTCGCCCAGCTGGAAGCGATCAAGCAATCGGTGACGCCGCCCGGCATGCGGCTGCGCCTGCTGGTGCGCGATTCCGCCCAGTTCGGCCCGAACGCGCTGGCCCTGCCCGACGGCACCATCATCCTCACCGACCAGATGGTCAAGATGATCGTCGGCGAGGGCGAACTCGACGAGTACGCATCCGCCGCCCTGGCCGGGATCCTGGCGCACGAAGCCGGCCACGTGCGCATGCGGCATTCGGCGCGTTCGCTGACCCGCGCCTCGCTCACCGCGGCGCTGTCGGCCACCCTGTTCGGCGACTTCAGCGCCGTCGCCGCCGGCGCACCGGCCCTCCTGATGAACATGAAGTTCTCGCGCGCCATGGAAACCGATGCCGACAACTTCGCCATCGAGACCCTGCGCGCACGCGGGATTTCCCTCGCGCCGATGGCCGAGGTGTTCGAGCACCTGGGCAAGGACGAGCCCGCGGACAGCTGGATCGACATCCCGGCCGGCTATGTCTCGACCCATCCGGCCAGTGGCGAGCGGGCGGCGCGCCTGCATCGCGCTGCGGACGAAAGCTGAACTATTTGACAATTCTGTGTTGGCGACGCCACAAATGATGGCGAAAGTTGGGCACCCGTATTGCATTTCGGCAATAATCTCGACTTTCGACTCCTTGTGCGGCAAAGCGTGTCCGGATCCTTCCCTCTAACGGCGGGAGGGCCGGGCCGGATACCACCACCAACATGACCACTTTTAACAAGCTCAATATCGGCACGCGGCTGGCGGCCGGCTTCGTCCTGACCCTCCTGTTCACCGTCGTGATTGCCGCCACCGGCATCTGGCGCCTCGACCAGGTCGCCACCGAAACCCGCGAGATCCTGGCCCAGCCCATCGCCAAGGAGCGCATGATCGCGGAGTGGTACACCCAGATCTTCGCCGCCGTGCGCCGCACCGCCGCCATCGTCAAGAGCAGCGATCCTTCGCTGGGCGACTATTTCAAGCAGGACGCCGCCGCCACCGGCAAGCTGTCCACCGAGCTGATCAAGCGGATCGAGCCGTTGATCAGCGGCGACGACGAGACCGCCCTGTTCAAGGCGGTCCAGGAACACCGCAAGGCCTACAGCGCAGCGCGCGACAATGCCGTCAAGGCCAAGGCCGAAGGCAATGTCGAGCTGGCCGACCAGATCCTGGAACAGCAGTTCACCCCGGCCGCCAAGGCCTACCAGGAACAGGTGCGCCTGCTGCTCGACCTGCAGCACAAGCGCATCGCCGCCAGCGCCGCCGAGATCGACGCCACCGCCAGCCGCGGCAACGTCCTGATCGCTTCGCTGGCCGCGGCCGCGCTCGCGCTGGGCGCCGTGTTCTCCTGGCTGCTGACGCGCTCGATCACGGTGCCGCTGCGCGAAGCCGTGCGCGCCGCCGAGACCGTGGCCGCGGGCGACCTGACCCACCGCATCGAGACCGCACGCGGCGACGAGACCGGCGCCCTGCTGCGCGCGCTGCGCAACATGAACGACAGCCTGGCGCGCATCGTCACCGAAGTGCGCACCGGCACCCAGGCCATCAGCGGCGCCTCGAGCGAAATCGCGGCCGGCAGCTTCGACCTGTCCAGCCGCACCGAGCAGCAGGCCGCCTCGCTGGAGGAAACCGCCGCCTCGATGGAAGAACTCACCGGCACCGTGCGCCAGAACGCCGACAATGCGCGCCAGGCCAACCAGCTGGCGATCGCGGCCTCGAGCGTGGCCAGCGAAGCCGGCAGCGCCGTCGAGCAGGTGATCGCCACCATGGGCTCGATCAACGAATCCTCGCGCAAGATCGTCGACATCATCGGCGTCATCGACGGCATCGCCTTCCAGACCAACATCCTGGCGCTGAACGCCGCCGTGGAAGCGGCGCGCGCCGGCGAACAGGGTCGCGGCTTCGCCGTGGTGGCCTCCGAGGTGCGCAACCTGGCCCAGCGCTCCGCCTCGGCCGCCAAGGAAATCAAGCAGCTGATCGGCGACTCGGTCGAGAAGGTCGACGCCGGCGCCAAGCTGGTCGACCACACCGGCGCCACCATGCAGGAAGTGGTGACCTCGATCCGCCGCGTGACCGACATCATGGGCGAGATCAGCTCGGCCAGCCAGGAGCAGATCCAGGGCATCGACCAGGTCAACCAGGCGATGTCGCAGATGGACGAAGCGACCCAGCAGAACGCCGCCCTGGTCGAGGAAGCCACCGCCGCCACCAGCGCGCTCCAGCAGGAAGCCGCGCGCCTGGCCCAGGTGGTCGACGTGTTCAAGCTCGGTCACGAGCAGCGCGCCCCGGCCGCTCAAGCCGCCCGCCCCGCTGCGAACCTGCCGGCCCTGCGCGCCAGCGCGCCGGCCAAGCGCCCTGCCCCGGCAAAGTCTTCGCGCCCGGCCGCCAAGGCCACGGCCGCCACCGCCGACGGCGACTGGGAACAGTTCTGATTCCGCGCGCCGGCGCCAGGTTCCTTGACCGTATCAGAGCCAGCGCCCCGGTCTTGTCACGATAGTCCTGCAGCATAAGCACGTCGCCCCGGCGAAGGCCGGGGCCGGGTTTGCACGCACCCCAACTGCGCAAGGAACTTGGGCACCGGCCTCCGCCGGTGCGACGATCCTGCGGTGAGCGGTGGAATCCAGGCAGAGCCTAACGGGCGACCATCTCCCGCACGCGCCGGCGCATCTCCTTCTCCTTCCGGCTTTCCGCGATCCAGTCCTCGCGCAGCGCCCGCCACAGGGCGATCACCATCAGCACGATGACCATGGCGAAAGGCAGCGCGAACAGGATGGTCGCGGTCTGCACCGCCTTGAGTCCTCCCGCCAGCAGGAGGCTGATGGCGATCCCCGCGATCAGCACTCCCCAGACGATCTTCACGCGGCCCGACGGATTCGGGTTGCCCTTGCTGCTCATCATGCCCAGCACCAGCACCGCCGAGTCGCCGGAGGTCACGAAGAACACCAGCACCAGCACGGTCGCCGCCACCGACATGATCTGCCCGAAAGGCAAGGCGTGCAGCATGTCGAACAGCGCCAGCGCCATGTCCGACTTGACGGTCTCGGCGAGCGGAACGTGCTGCCAGATCTGCATCGTGAGCGCGCTGCCGCCGAACACCGAGAACCACAGGAAGGCCGCCAGCGAAGGCGCCAGCACGGTGCCGATGATGAACTCCCTCAGCGTGCGTCCGCGCGAGACGCGCGCGATGAACAGGCCCACGAACGGCGACCACGAGATCCACCAGGCCCAGTAGAAGATGGTCCAGTTGGCGACCCACGAACTGTCGCGGAACGGCGTCGAGCGCAGGCTCATGCGGACAATATCGCTGGCATAGCTGCCCAGGGTGTTGGTCAGGGTGTCGATGATCGCCACCGTCGGGCCGAGCAGGAACACGGCCAGGGCGAGCAGCAGCGCCAGCAGCATGTTGGCGTTGGACAGCAGCTTGATGCCCTTCTCCACCCCGGACACCGCCGAACCCAGGAAGATGGCGGTGGTGACGACGATGATCGCCACCTGCCAGCCGGCGCCGATCTCGAGGCCGAAGACGGCGTGCAGGCCGCTGTTGATCTGCAGCGCGCCCATGCCCAGGGACGAGGCCACGCCGAAGGCGGTGGCCACCACCGCCAGCACGTTGAACAGCCCGGACAGCGCGCGCACCGGGCGCCAGGGCAGCGAATCGGTCACCGTGCTGATGAGCGGCGTGCCGGCGCGCCGGTACTGGAAGAAGGCGATCGCCAGGGCGACCACGCTGTACACGGCCCAGGGATGCACGCCCCAGTGGAAGAACACGTAGCGCATGGCCGCATTCGCCGCTTCCGGCGTGCCGGCGGTGACGCCCGGAGGCGCGGTCACGTAATGGGAAAGGGGTTCGGCCACGCTCCAGAACACCAGGCCGATACCCATCCCGGCCGCGAACAGCATGGCAAACCAGCTGCCCACCGAGAACTCGGGTTCGTCGTCCTCGTCGCCGAGCTTGAGGCTGCCGTAGCGGCCGAAGGCGACGAAGGCGGCGAACAGCACCAGCCCCAGCACGACCCAGAGGTAGAACCAGCCGAAGTTGCGGGTCAGGGACGCCAGCATGGCGTCGAGCGTCGAGGCCATGTGGCCGGGAGCGATGATCCCCCATAGGACGATCAGGAAAATGAAACCTGCGGAAAAGAGCATTTGCATAAGGACCTCATGAGGCAAGCGCGGATGCGGCAAACGGCGGGCCGGCCGATGCCGTCACGCGGCTCGGGCGAAGGATGGTCAGGAAACGGTGCGCGCCGGGCTTGCGGTTCGGCGCGCTCCAGGGAGGCAGCCGCAGGGCTGCGCTCCGTCAGGCGGATCGTTCGGCCGGACGCCCGCAAGGGGCGGGAAAGGCGAACAGGCCGCGCGGCCCGGAAGATCGATGCATGGGCTGGCGGCAGGAATGACTGGCAGGCGCCAGCGGTCTGCATTATAACGAAAACAATTGATTTGTACAAATATAGATTCTGCGGGAGAAATGCGATGTGCCGTGGATGCACGGTGCATGCCGCGGCAATCGGTGTTTGACAGGCAAGCGCGGCGGCGGCATACTTGCGAGATATGTTAGCGCTATCAACTTTAGCATGGCTGGGCGCTGATAAAAGCGGGGCCGGTCCCCGCATACCAATAACGGAGACGATCATGCTGACACGTGAGGACGCAAGCCCAGGCTGCGCCACGCCCGCCCCGCCTTCCAGCCCGGGCGCCGCCGCGCCGCCGGCCGCCGCCGCGCTGACCTGGCGCGAAAAGCTCAGCTACGGCGTCGCCGACATGGGATTCAACTTCTTCTGGACCAATGTCGCCACCTTCCTGCTGATCTTCTATACCGACACTTTCGGCATCTCGGCCGCCGCCGCCGCGACCCTGATGTCGGTCATCAAGATCGTGAATGCCTTCACCGATCCCATGATCGGCGCCGCCGCCGACCGCACGGCGACCCGTTTCGGCAAGTTCCGCCCTTACCTGGTGTGGATGTCGGTGCCGCTGGGCGCCGCCGCCGTGCTGACCTACACCACGCCCGACCTGGAGGGAGACGCCAGGCTGGCCTGGGCCTACGGCACCTACCTGATGATGATGGTCTGCTACACCTGCGTGAACATCCCCTACAACGCGCTGTCCGGCGTGATGTCGGCCGATCCGCAGGAACGCTCGACCATCAATGGCCTGCGCTTCATCTTCGCCTTCGCCGGATCGACCCTGGTCACCGCCGCCACGCCCTCGATGGTGCAGTGGCTGGGGGCCGGCAACGAAGCGCGCGGCTGGCAGCTCACCATGCTGGCCTGGAGCGTGGCCGCCGCCCTGCTGTTCCTGGTCACCTTCCTCAATACCCGCGAGCGCGTGACGCCGATGCCGGGCCAGGAGTCGGACGTGAAGCGCGACATCCTGGACCTGATGGCCAACCGTCCCTGGATGGTGCTGTTCGTGCTGGCCCTGGTGATCATGGTGACCATCACCCTGCGCACCACCACCGCCGCCTATTACTTCAAGTACGTGGTGGGACGCCCGGAACTGATGGCCAGCTTCGTGCCCACCTACATGGTGGCCGCCGCGATCGGCGCGGCCTGCACGCCCCTGCTCACCCGCTTCGCCGACAAGAAGACCCTGATGATCGTGTTGATGAGCGCGACCGCGCTCCTGTCATCGAGCTTCTTCTTCATTCCGCCGGAGCGCATCGACCTGATGTTCGCGCTGCAGGCCGGCCTGGGGCTGGTGCTCGGGCCCAAGTCGCCGCTGGCCTTCTCGATGTACGCCGACACCGCCGACTACAACGAATGGCGCACCGGCCGCCGCGCCACCGCCATGACCTTCGCCGCCGCCACCTTCTCGCAGAAACTCGGCACCGCGCTGGCCGTGGCCGTGATCGGCTCGGTGTTCACCGCCCTCGGCTACGTGCCCAACGCCGCGCAGAGCAGCGGCTCGCAGGCGGGCATCGTGTGGCTGATGTCCTTCGTGCCGGCCGCCTTCGCGCTGGCGGCGGTGCTGACCATGTGCTTCTATAACCTCGACAGCAAACAGCTGGCCCGCATGCAGGCAGACCTGGCCGCGCGCAAGGCCGGAACATGAATGGAGACCCGATGCTGAACCCCACCGAGAACGGCGCCCGCTACGAACTGCACAGCCCCACCGCCATGCCCAAGGCGGGCGGCTTCCTGTGGAACCGCAGGATGATGATCCAGGTGACCTGCCGCGGCTACGCCACCGCCCAGTTCATGCAGCCGGAACCGGCCAAGTACTCGTACGCGCCGAACCTGGAAGCGAAGACCTTCATGCAGCCGGAACAGGCCTACTACGCCCACCACCCGGGCCGCTTCTTCTACGTCAAGGACGAGGAGACCGGCGAGCTGTTCTCGGCGCCCTACGAGCCGGTGCGCGGTGGCGTGGACCGCTTCGTGTTCTCGGTCGGCCGCAGCGACCTGCGCTGGACCGTCGAGAAGCTGGGCATCCGCGTCGAACTCACCCTCGGCCTGCCGGTCGAGGACGTGGCCGAGCTGTGGACCCTGGCGGTCACGAATTTATCCGGCCGGCCGCGCCGCATCAGCGTCTACCCGTATTTCACGGTCGGCTACATGTCGTGGATGAACCAGTCGGCCGAGTACCGCGCCGACCTTGGCGGCATCGTGGCCTCCTGCGTCACGCCCTACCAGAAGCTGCAGGACTACTTCAAGAACCGCCTGTTCAAGGACAAGACCTTCCTGCTGTGCGAAACCGCGCCCGAGGCCTGGGAAGCGAGCCAGCCCGCCTTCGAAGGCGAAGGCGGGCTGCACGCGCCCTCCGCGCTCGAAGAGGAACTGCTGGCCGGCGGCGACGCGCGCTACGAGACGCCGGTGGCCGCCGTGCAGTACCGCCTGGCCCTGGCGCCTGGCCAGGCCGAGCGCCGGCGCTTCCTGTTCGGCCCCGCCTACGACGACGCCGAGATCGCCGCGCTGCGCGCGCGCTACCTGAGCGCGGAAGGCTTCGCCGCCGCCGCGCAGGCCCAGGAAGCCTATATCGACGAGGGCAGCGGCTGTGTCAGCATCGAGACGCCGGACAAGGAGCTGGACAACTTCGTCAACCACTGGCTCGCGCGCCAGGTCTACTACCACGGCGACGTCAACCGCCTGAGCACCGATCCGCAAACCCGCAACTACCTGCAGGACAACATGGGCATGGCCTTCGTCAAGCCCGGGGCGGCGCGCGCCGCCTTCCTGCACGCCCTCTCCCAGCAGGAAGCGGGCGGCGCGATGCCGGACGGGATCCTGCTGTTCGAAGGCGCGGAGCTCAAGTACATCAACCAGATCCCGCACACCGACCACTGCGTCTGGCTGCCGGTCTGCCTGCGCGCCTATCTCGACGAGACGGGCGACTACGCCATCCTGTCCGAGCCTGTCACGGCCCCGGACGGCACGCGCACGGCCTTCGAGCGCATCTCGATGGCGATGGACTGGCTGCTGCACAAGCGCGACCACCGCGGCCTGAGCTACATCGAACAGGGCGACTGGTGCGATCCGATGAACATGGTGGGCTACAAGGGCCGCGGCGTGTCCGGCTGGCTGACGGTGGCGGCGGCCTATGCCCTCAATCTCTGGGCCGAGGTCTGCGATGCGCGCGCCGACGCGGCCCTGGCCGCGCACTTCCGCGCCGGAGCGGCCGCCATGAACGCGGCGGCCAACGCCCACCTGTGGGACGGCGCCTGGTTCGGGCGCGGCATCACCGACGACGGCGTCAAGTTCGGGGTCGCCGCCGACACCGAGGGACGCATCTACCTGAACCCGCAGAGCTGGGCGATACTGGGCGGCGCCGCCAGCGCGGAACAGCGCGCCCTGATGCTGGAGCAGATCGACGCCCAGCTCGACACCCCCTTCGGCGTGCAGATGTTCGCCCCGCCCTACAGCAGGATGCGCGAGGATGTCGGCCGCGTGACGCAGAAGCATCCCGGCTCGGCCGAGAACGGCGCGGTGTACAACCACGCCTCGGTGTTCTATATCTACAGCCTGTACACGGTGGGCGAGACCGAACGCGCCTTCGACGCCTTGCGCAAGATGATCCCCGGGCCGGGCATGGAAGACTATCTGCAGCGCGGACAGCTGCCGGTCTTCATCCCCAACTACTACCGCGGCGCCTGGAAGGAGTACCCGCGCACGGCGGGGCGTTCGAGCCAGCTGTTCAATACCGGCACGATTTCCTGGGTCTACCGCAGCGTGATCGAAGGCCTGTGCGGCCTGAAGGGCGATGCGCGCGGCCTGCGCATCGCGCCGCAGCTGCCGCAAGGCTGGCCCGGCATGAAGATCGTGCGGCGCTTCCGCGGCGCGACCTTCCACGTGGAGGTCACGCGCGGTTCGGGCAACGGCGTGCAGGTCGTGTGCGACGGCGTGGTGCTGCCTGCGGGCCGCATCGAGGGCATCGAGGCCGGCCGCAGCTACACGGTCGCCGTCCTGGTGCCCTGAACGCAGGGCCGCTTCAGTCGCCCGGCCCCTCGCCGGGCATGGTGTCGGCCATCAGGCGCAGCTCTTCCGGCGTGAGTTCTTCCGGCTTCTTGCCCTCGAGGCCGTCCACGTCGGCGGGCATGCGCTCCTGCGCCTGCTGCTGGCTGCCTGCCTGTTCTCCCTGCTGGTTGCCGGGGTCCGGGAGGGACTCCTGCCGGGTGCCTACCCGCAGATCGGTCTGCTGCACATTGCCGTTCTGCAGGTTCTTGTTCTGCTGATCGTTCGCCATGGTGGTCTCCCTGCTGCGCACTGGTTTGGAAAAACCAGTGTGGCACAGAGCCCGTTCCGACGGCGTCCGGCTGCTAGACCACCTCGTTCCAGGTGGGCTTGCTGATGTAGGGCCGGGTGTACTCGCAAACCATGCCGTCGTATTCCGACACCGTCTTGCTGCCGTCCTTGAGCACGTAATGCAACTGCCTGCAGGGCGTGTCGCCGATCGGATGATCGCCGATGCTGGTGATCGACACATGGTATTGCGTGCCCTTCCAGCTCACGCTCTCGCCGCGCTTCAGGCCCGCCAGCAGCCTGGGAAACTCGACCGGGTAGTCCGCGCCCTTCCTGAGCAGCGAATGGCCGCCCCAGGCGTCGAAATAGTAACCGCCTTCGCAGCCCTGGCAGCGGATCTTGCTGGCGTCGCGGAAGGCGTACTTGGCTTCGCGCGCCTGCTTGAATTCGAAGTCGCGGAAGCTGCCGACCGGGCACTGGGTGTTTTCCGGCCACAGGCCGGCGGGCTCGAAGCTGTCCGGCCTGGGGCCGAGCAGCAGCTTGGCGCCCTTCATCCGCTTGCAGCCGGCCGGCAGCGGCGGCTTGGCGGCTACCTGGGGCGCGGCCAGCTGTTGCGCCGCGGCCGTCTCGGGCGGACGGGCAGCGTCGTCCGGCTGGGCGGCCACGGCCTGGGCCTGGGCCGGTTGCGCCGCCCCCTCGAAGGCGCGGTCGATGGCCACGGTCACCGCGCGGTCGACATTGCCCGACACGGCGGCGCGCGCCGCATTGGCGGCGGATTGCTTGAGGAAGTCGCCGAAGGACTGCGCCTGGGCGTTCAGCGACAGGCAGGCGCCCGTCAGCAGGAGGATGCGTTGGATCGTGTTCATGGAGGCCCCCGGAATTGGTGAAGGCAGCCGCGCAGGAAGGGTCCGGCTTCCTGCGCCCGCTGGCAAACCCGAAGTCTAGTGCGGGCGCCGCCCGAGGTCCCACATCACCGGTGGGGGGAAATTCGTGCCAAAGATGCGCAAATTTCAGTGAAATTGTGATTTTGTGCAACCATTTGTAACCGGCAAGCATGGTAGGCTACATCTTTCGCCCGGAGGACATGAATGGGATCCAAATTGGAAAGCCAGTGGTGGTACGGTGGCCTGGTGACGGCCCTGTCCATGCTGTCGACACGGCTCGTGTTCGAGTCGGCGGGCTTGCCCCTGCCGGAGAACCTGGCCCAATGGATCCTGTGCGCCTTCTGCTTCACCTGCATGTGGCGCTGCTTTTCCTTCCTGGGCTGGCTGACCGTCCTGCTCGTCGCGCCCGCTTCCAGGCTCCTGGAACAGACCCTTCCCCGCTAACGCCCGCTTCCTGCGCTGGCCAGGATGCGCCCGACCAGGGTGTCCGGATCCTCGCCCGCGTCGAGCGTGATGCCCGCTTCGTCCGCCTGCAGCGGCTCCAGCGTGCGCAGCTGGCTGTCGAGCAGCGATGCCGGCATGTAGTGCCCCGGACGGCCGCGCATGCGCGCCTCGATCAGGCCGCGTTCTCCGGCCAGGTGCGCGAATCTCACCTGGCCCGGCGCGTCTCCTGCCCCGCGCAGGATGTCGCGGTAGGCGCGCTTGAGCGAAGAGCAGGACAGCACGATGCCCTTGCTGCCGGCATGCGCGATCTCGGCGCGCAGCGCTTCCAGCCAGCCCTGGCGGTCGGCATCGGTCAGCGCGATCCCGGCCGACATCCTGGCCACGTTCTCCGGCGAATGGTAATCGTCGCCTTCCACGAAGGGCGCGTCCAGCGCCGCCGCCAGCCTGGCGCCCACCGCACTCTTGCCGCAGCCGCTGACGCCCATGACGACCCAGGCGATGCCCTTTTCCTTGATATCCATACCTTGCAGTGATAGCGCTAACAAAGATGCAGGATACGCGTCTTCCATGACGCTGTAAAGCCCGGTATCAGGTGCTTTCGCGCTGGCGCAAGGTGAAGCCGAGGTCGATGCGTTGCTGTTCCGGCTCCTTGCCGGCGATGACCTGCAGCAGCAGCTTGGCGGCCTCGAAACCGATCCGGTAGCGCGGCGTATCGATCGTGGTCAGCGAGGGCACCATCAGCGCCGACGCCGGCAGGTCGTTGAAGCCGCAGATCGCGACCCGTTCAGGCACCGGGATGCCGCGCCGCTGGCAGTGGTAGATGGCGCCGTGGGCCAGGTCGTCGTTGCAGAAGAAGACGGCGTCGCAATCGGGCACATCGGCCAGCATGCGCTCCATCAGTTCCGCGCCCAGTGCGATGGTGGACGGCGTCGGCACCATGATCTCCAGGCGCGGATCGGCCAGCCCGGCCGCCTGCATCGCCTGGCGGTAGCCGTCGGCGCGGCGCAGGGTACGCTCGTCGAGCTGGGCGCCGACGAAGGCGATGCGGCGGTAGCCCTTGTCGATCAGGTGGCGCGTCATCTCGAAGCCCGCGTCCAGCTGCGAAAAGCCCACCGACAGCGTGTCGGGGCTGCTGGCCAGGTCCATCATCGACACTACCGGCACGCGCGAGCTGGCCAGCATCTGCGCCACCGGCGGGCTGTGCGTAATGCTCGTCAGCAGGATGCCGTCCGGGTTCGACTGCAGGTAGACGCGCAAGAGCTTTTCTTCCTCGGCGTCCGAATAATGGGTGTTGCCGATCAGGAGCTGGTAGCGGCTGGGGCCGACCGCATCGTGGATGCCGTCCAGGACCGCCGGGAACACGGCGTTCGACAGCGAAGGCACCAGCACCACGATCACATGCGATTGCGCCGATGCCAGCGCGCGCGCGGCGCGGTTGGGTACGTAACCGAGTTCGCCCACCGCCTGCTCCACCTTGGCGCGGGTCGCTTCCGACACCAGCTGCGGCTGACTGAGCGCGCGCGAGGCCGTCATGATCGATACCCCCGCCAGTGCCGCTACCTGTTCCAGCGTGGTACGCCCGGTGCCTCTTGCTTTTCCGCCGCTACTTCTGCTCATTTGATTCCTGTGTGAGTTCTTATCGTTATACAGCCATGTTTCGGCCGCCGGCCTGCCGGACCACCTCGATTGCGCCACGCTTTGGTTATCTTGTCAATATCTCACGGATAAGACGACGTTTTCTGACGCGCGTGCGCAGCAGCATGCGTGCTGTCCTTGACGCTCCCCGGAGGCCTGCGGCAGAGTGCCTGCATTGCCAGATGCATCCAGCCTACATGCCCGCCGATTACCAACAGCCTCCCGCCGACGTCCAGCCCGCCGTCCCCTCCTCTTCCTTCGACGAACGATACAAGCAAGCACGCGATCTCGCCAACAGCGGCCAGCCTGCCCTGGCCCTGGCCGCCTATGACGCGCTGCTGGCGCGCTCGCCGGGCAACGCCGACGTGCTGCTGGGGCGCGGCATCGCCTTCACGCGCCTGGAGCGCTGGAGCGAGGCGGAAGCCGACCTGAAGGCGGCGGCGAAGGCCTCGCCCGCCTACGCCGACGTCTGGTCCGCGCTGGGCAACCTGTACCAGTGGAGCGGCCGGCCGGAACAAGCCATCGATGCCTATGCGCGCGCGATCGCGCTGCAGCCGGACGACCCTGCCGGCTACCTGGCGCGCGCCCGCGTCCTGCGCGCCGCCGGCCGCGCCGCCGATGCGCGCGCCGACCTGGCGCGTGCGCGCAGCCTGGGTGCCGACGCCGCCGGGATCGACGCCATGCTGGCATCGATGCGTCCGCGTCCCGGCACGCCCGAAGCCGCCATCGCCGAAGGCTATTCCTGGGCCGCCAGCCTGTCCTCGACCTGGACCAGGCTGGGCGACAACCCGCGCTGGAACGAGCAGACCGCCAGCGTGCGCCATTATGGCAGGCTCGGCTCGGTCGCCTTCGAGACCTTGCGCGCGCAGCGCTTCGCGCAGACCGGCCACGCCTGGGCGCTGGACGCCTACGCCACGCTGTGGAACGGCGCCTATGCCAATATCCGCTACCAGCGTGCGCCCTCGGCGCGCCTGTTCCCGGCCAACGCGGGCCGCATCGAGCTGTATCAGGCCATCGGCGGCGGCTGGGAAGTCTCGCTCAGCGACGACGTGCTCGGCTTCGGCGAGCGCGTCAACATCTACGGCGTGAGCCTGGCGAAGTACAGCGGCAACTGGTACGTCCAGCTGCGCCACCAGAACATCGTGTCGGCGGCTTCGCACAGTTCGGGCGACCGCCTGCTGGGACGCTACTACTACCGGGGCGATGCCGACAGCTATCTCGAACTCGCGCTGAACCGCGGCCGCAGCGACGATCCGCTCTCGCTCGCCGGCGGACGCACCCGCTCGGGCGGCGGCAGCGCCAACCTGGTGCATTATTTTTCGCGCGACTGGGGCGGCCGCGTGGGCGCCGCGTTCTCGCGCGACAGCGGCGGCGGCGCGCGCGAGCGCAGCCTGAGTTTCGCCGTCCATCGCCGCTGGTAAAGGCCGGCAAGCAGCGTCAGCAGAAATCGCGGCTGGGCGCATGCAAGCCGCCCAGCAAGTGCGACATGTCGACCAGGCGCTTGGCCACCAGGTGGCGCACCTCCCCTTCCTTCTGCCAGATTCCGTAGACCCCGAGCAGCGGCGCGTTCAGCACTTCGTGCCGCTGCTGCTCCACCAGCGAGGGCCAGACGATCACGTTGACATTGCCGGTCTCGTCCTCCAGGGTCATGAACAGCACGCCCTTGGCGGTGCCGGGCCGCTGGCGCACCGTCACCATGCCGCAGGCGCGCGCCAGCTGGCCGTTCTGGTAGTCCATCAGGGCGGAGGCCGGCATGAAGCGCCTGGCCAGCAATTGCGGGCGCAGCAGCGCCAGCGGATGGCGGCCCAGGGTCAGGCCCTGGGCGCGGTAGTCGCCCACGATCTCCTCGCCTTCCGAAGGCGCGGCCAGCCGGGGCGTGTCTTCCTGCACCGTGGTCGGGCGCAGCAGGTCGCGGTCGGGCACCGCGCCCACCGCCTGCCACAGGGCTTCGCGCCGGTGCCCGGCCAGCGAGCGCAGCGCGTTGGCCCCGGCCAGCACCTGCAGGTCGCCCCGGTCCAGGCGCGCGCGGCGCGCCAGGTCGGCCACGCTCTCGAAAGGCCGGATGGCGCGCGCTTCCTCGATGCGCTCGGCCACCTCGCGCTTCATCCCTCGCTGCAAGGACAGGCCGAGGCGCACCGCCGGCTGGCGCGAACGGTCGGCCGGGTCGAGTTCCTCCAGCGCCGAATCCCAGCCGCTGATCGTCACGTCGCTTGGGCGCACCTCGATGCCGTGGCGGCGCGCGTCCTGCACCAGCTGCGAGGGGCTGTAGAAGCCCATCGGCTGGCTGTTGAGCAGCGCGCACAGGAAGGCCGCCGGCTCGTGGCACTTGAGCCAGGAGCTGGCATAGGCCAGCAGCGCGAAGCTGGCCGCATGCGATTCGGGGAAACCGTATTCGCCGAAGCCCTGGATCTGGCTGAAGATCGATTCGGCGAAGGACAGCTCGTAGCCGCGTTCCAGCATGCCGCCCACGATGCGGTCGTAGTACTGCTCCAGGCCGCCCTTGCGCTTCCAGGCCGCCATCGCGCGCCGCAGCTGGTCGGCCTCGCCCGGCGTGAAGCCGGCCCCCAGGATCGCCACCTGCATCACCTGCTCCTGGAAGATCGGCACGCCCAGGGTGCGTTCGAGCGCCACCTTCATCTCGGGACTTGGATAGTGCACCGGATCGAGGCCTTGCCTGCGCCGCAAATAAGGGTGCACCATGCCGCCCTGGATCGGGCCGGGGCGCACTACCGCCACCTCGATCACCAGGTCGTAGAACTGGCGCGGCTGCATGCGCGG
Organism: uncultured Massilia sp.; assembly: GCA_946886065.1. Next base: position 53,345 of record CAMPHU010000001.1, read on the forward strand.
CAGCATGCTCATCTGCGCGCGCGACTCGATCTGGAATACGCCCACCGTGTCGGCCGCGCAGATCATGTCGTAGGTGGCGGCATCGTCGGCCGGGATGTCCTGCATCTCGAACACGTCGCCGTAGCGCTGCCCGACCAGTTCCAGCCCGCGCCGCATCATCGACAGCATGCCCAGCGCCAGCACGTCGACCTTCATCAGGCCCAGTTCCTCCAGGTCGTTCTTGTCCCACTGGATCACGCTGCGCTCTTCCATCGCCGCGTTCTCGATCGGCACCAGGCGCGACAGCTTGCCCTGGGCGATCACGAAGCCGCCCGGATGCTGCGACAGGTGGCGCGGGAAGTTGAGCAGCTGCTGGGCCAGGGTCGCCCATTGCTGCGACAGCGGCGCTTCCGGATCGAGGCCGCTTTCGGCCAGGCGTCCCAGCAGATCGGCGCGGCTGTCGAACCAGTGGTGCATCTTGGCCACCTTCTCGACGATGGCCAGGTCGATGCCGAGCGCGCGCCCGCTGTCGCGCAGCGCGCTCTTGGGGCGGTAGCTGATCACCACCGCCGCCAGCGCCGCGCGCTCGCGCCCATACTTGCCGTAGATGTACTGGATAACCTCTTCCCTGCGCTGGTGCTCGAAGTCGACGTCGATGTCGGGCGGCTCGTTGCGCTCCTTCGAGATGAAGCGCTCGAACAGCAGGCTGGCGCGCGCCGGATCGACCTCGGTGATGCCCAGGCAGTAGCAGACCGCCGAGTTGGCGGCCGAACCGCGGCCCTGGCACAGGATGTTCTGCGACCGGGCGAAGCGCACGATGTCGTACACCGTCAGGAAGTAGTGCTCGTACTTCATGTCGGCGATCAGGCCCAGCTCGTGCTCGATCTGGGCCTGCACCTTGGCGGGAATGCCTTCGCGGAAGCGCCGGTGCGCGCCGATATAGGTTTCCGCGCGCAGGTAGCTGCTGGCCGTGTGGCCGGGCGGGACCACTTCGTCCGGGTATTCGTAGCGCAGCTCGTCGAGCGAGAAGGTGCACAGGCGCGCGATGCGCAGCGTCTCGGCCAGGGCCTCGCGCGTGTAGATGTTGGCCAGGCGCAGGCGCGCGCGCAGGTGCTGCTCGGCGTTCTGCGCCAGGCCGTAGCCGCATTCGGCCACCGGCTTGCCCAGGCGCGTGGCGGTGAGCGTGTCCTGCAGGGGCTTGCGTGAGCGGACATGCATCACCACCTGGCCCAGCGCCGTGATCGGCAGGCCGTGCTGCCAGCCAACCTCCTCCACCGTGGCGCGGTGGGCCTCGTCGAAGGCGCGGTGCAGCAAGGTCAATCCGAGCCAGGCGCGACCCGGGAAGGTGGTGGCCATCCACGCGGCCTGCGCGTGCAGGCGGTCCACATCCTGCGCCTCGTGCCCGGGATAGGCCGGCAGCAGGATCGCCAGGCAATCGGGCATGTGCTTCAGGTGCGCGTGTGCCTGATCGGGTTCGGCCAGGTCGTCCAGCGTGAGGAAGTATTCGCCCTTGGCGGCGCGCATGCGGCCCAGGGTGATCAGTTCCGACAGGTTGCCGTAGCCGTTGCGGTTCTGCGCCAGCAGGATCAGGGACAGCGCCGGGCTGCCGTCGCGCCGCTTCAGGTGGAAGTGGGCGCCGATCACCAGCGGCAGGCCGGCCTTCTTCGCTTCGCCGTGCGCGCGCACCACGCCGGCCAGCGAGCACTCGTCGGTCAGTGCCAGCGCGAAGTACCCGAGCTTCACCGCGCGCATCACCAGTTCCTCCGCGTGCGAGGCGCCCTGCAGGAAGGAAAAGTTGGACATGCAGAACAGCTCCGCATATTGCGGCAGCACCTGAGGAGATGGAATATCGGTGGCGGTCATCGGCTCCGGCACGGCTGGGCTACAATCCTTAAGCAAAACAACAATACTGTATGAATATACAGTATAACCGACCAACGACACACAGCAAGAGAGAACGATGCGCATCCATGCCCTGCTTTGCTTCGGCCAGCACCCCGGCGACGGCAACCCCGCCCTGGTGATCGAAGACGATCCACGCGGCCAGGCCGAGCGCGCCGCCTTCGCGCGCGAGCGCAACACGACCTGCGTCTGGATCGATCCCGCCACCGAAGCGGGCATCGCAGGCGTGGTCGACTACTTCTATCCCCACGCCCGCAGTCCCTTGTGCGTGCACGCGACGCTGGCGGTGGCCCAGGTGCTGTTCGCGCGCGCTCCCGGAGCCGCGATGCTGGCGGTCCGCACCGCGATGCGCAGCCAGCGCCTGGGACTGGTGCGCGAGGACGGCGACTACTTCGTGCAGATGGATGTCCAGGAAGCGGCCCAGCCCGCGCTCGGCGGCGAACAGCTGGCGCGCCTGCTGGCGGCGCCGCACCTGGTGACCGCATCGAAGCCGCGCGCGGCCTCGATCGGCAGCCCGAAGCTCCTCGTGGAGGTGAAGGACGCGGACAGCCTGCACGCACTCGTGCCCGACCTCGCCGCCATCACCGCCTGGAGCAGGGAGACCGGCGTGAACGGCATGTACGTATACTGCCGGCGCGCGGATGGACGCTACGAAGGACGCAACTTCAACCACCTCGACCATGCACTGGAAGACAGCGCCACCGGCGTTGCGGCGGGCGCGCTGACGGCGCTGCTGGGACAGGGAATCAGCTTGCTGCAAGGCCGCGCGACCGGGCGCAGCTGCCTGATCCGCACCCGCTACGCCGATGGCATGGTCTTCGTCGGCGGACGGGTCGAAGCGGCAGGCGGATAGGGCTTTTCGTCATGCTGCTTGAATGATTTGAGCTTATATCATTACAACGTTGTATTAACGATACAGAGCCATGGTGACTAAAGGGTCAATTGATTAGTATTCAATTTTCCCCCGGAGAAAATCTGTGCTCAAACTCAAACTGATTCCCCAGTCGCTCGTGCTTGCCCTGTACGGCGGCGCCGCCCTCGCTTCCCTGCTTCCCGCCGCCGCCTTCGCACAAAGCGCAGCGCCGGCCGTCACCGGCGATGTCGCCACCGTCAGCGTGGTCGGCTCGCGCCGCGTCGGCAACGCCTCGTCCACCGACACCCCGGTGCCGGTCGACTTCATCCCCATGACCAAGGCGGCCGAACAAGGCGGCCAGTTCGACCTGGCGCAGGCGCTGACCAACATTTCGCCCTCGTTCAACTCGACCCGCCAGACCGGCGCGGACGGCGCCGACCTGATCGACTCGGCCGCCCTGCGCGGCCTGGGCTCGGACCAGACCCTGGTGCTGGTCAACGGCAAGCGCCGCCACACCGTGGCGCTGGTGAACCTGTTCGGCGCCCGCAACCGCGGCAATACCGGCACCGACATGAATGCCATCCCGCTGCTGGCGATCAAGAACGTGCAGGTGCTGCGCGACGGCGCCGCCGCGCAATACGGCTCGGACGCGATCGCGGGCGTGATCAACATCGAACTGAAGAAGAACCTGGGCTGCGAATCGGTGCTGGGCTACGGCCAGTACACCGAAGGCGACGGCGAGAACTGGCTGGCCTCGGCGTACTGCGGCGTGGCCGTGGCGGGCGGCGTGCTGGGCATCACCGGCGAATGGTACGACCGCGGCCGCTCGAACCGCTCGGAGCCGGGCAACCCGCGCATCATCGGCGACACCAAGTCCGAGAACCAGACCATCTACCTGAACGGCGAATTCCCGACCGGTCCCGGCAAGTTCTACTTCACCGCGGGCGCGCAGAAGCGCGACGCCTCGTCGGCGGCCTGGGCGCGCGAAGGCGTGGGCTCGGAGGACATCCCGTCGCGTAACTCGGCGGCCATGTACCCGGACGGCTTCGTCCCCTTCATCGATGGCGACGTCGACGACCGCTGGGGCACCGTGGGCTACCGCTGGCAAGTGGGCGAATGGAATGCCGACCTGTCACAGACCTACGGCTACAACCGCCTGATGTACAACATCAACAACACCCTGAACGCCTCGATCGCCAACCTCGACTTGCTGAATGGCGGCCCGGGCCGCAGCGCCTCGGCCTTCGACGCGGGCGGCTTCTCGTTCCGCCAGGCGACCACCAACCTGGACTTCAGCCGCTTCTACAACGGCGTCCTGAACGGCATGAACGTGGCCTTCGGCCTGGAGCACCGCCGCGAGAACTACAAGATCTTCGCCGGCGAACCGGGTTCCTGGATCGACGCCGACGGCGTGGGCGTGGGCGGCAATGCCGGCAGCCAGGGCTTCCCGGGCTTCCAGCCGGGCGACGCGACCGACAGCGACCGTCACAGCAGCGCCGCCTACATCGACATCGAGACCGACGTCAGCGACCGCTTCAAGGTCCAGACCGCGTTGCGCCACGAGCGCTATTCGGACTTCGGTTCGACCACTACCGGCAAGCTGGCCGGCTCCTACCGCGTGACCCCGAGCGTGCTGCTGCGCGCCTCGGCCAGCACCGGCTTCCGCGCGCCCTCGCTGCAGCAGGTGCACTTCTCGTCGACCTTCACCGACTTCGTCAGCGGCGTACCGCTGGACGTGGTGCTGGCGCCGAACGGCGGCCCGGTGGCGAATGCCGCCGGCATCCCGCAGCTCAAGGATGAAGAATCGAAGAGCTTCACCGCGGGCATCACCTGGTCGCCGACCCAGTCGACCTCGGTGACGGCCGACCTGTACCGCATCGACATCGACGACCGCATCGTGCTGTCGGGCCGCTTCGATGAAGAGAACTACCCGGCGCTGGGCGCCACCCTGCGACAGCTGGGCGTGGGCCAGGCGCAGTTCTTCGTCAACTCGGTGGACACCAAGACGCAGGGCCTGGACCTGACGGTGTCGAACCGCGCCGACCTGGGCGCCGGCAAGCTGAGCACCTTCCTGGCCATGAACTTCAGCAAGACCGAAGTAAGGAACGTGAAGGCCCCGGCCGCGCTGGCGGGCTTCGAGGACGTGCTGCTGTCCGAGCGCGAGCGCCTGTTCATCGAGGAAGGCGCGCCGCGCCGCAAGGCCACCCTGGGCTTCGACTACAGCCTGAACAAGTTCGAGACCTCGCTGCGCATCATCCACTTCGGTCCGCAGACCCTGGGCACCTTCTCGGGCCCGCCGGTGCCGAACCAGAAGTACGACGCCAAGACCTCGGCCGACCTGTCCTTCACCTGGGCCTTCACCGACAAGACCAAGCTGACGGTCGGCGGCACCAACATCTTCGACGTCAAGCCGACGGCACAGGATCCGAACGAAACCGACAACGGCTTCAAGTACGAGAGCGTGCAGTTCGGCCTGAATGGCGCATCGGTGTTCGCGCGCCTGTCGCACAAGTTCTGAGTCGCGGGACTCGTCATGAAAAAGGCTCCGCTTGCGGAGCCTTTTTTATTGCAGCGCCGGTCGCCGGCGGTTCGCCAGTTCGGCGCTGTCGCCCAGGAGCAGCAGGTCCTCGCTCAGGGACTGGAGCGCCTGCTCGCGGCGCGCCTCGCGCTCTTCCCGGCTCTCCTCGCGCGCCTCGCCGTCCCGGCCCGCCCGATACGGATCCAGGATCGCGACCAGGTCCCTGAGCAGCTGCTGTTGCGCCGGCGCCGTCGTATCGGACATCATCCTGCCCAGCACGTACTCGCGCACGCGTTCGGATTGCTCGGCCGACTGCTCCAGCCTGGCCAGGCGCAGCTTGCCGTCCCTGCGCTCCAGGGTGGCATCGCTGCGCGCGGTATCGTCGATCTCGCGATACCGGTAGTTCTGGGACTCGGACGAAAAATTGAAGGCCAGCTGGCCGCCTTCGCGCAGCGGTTCGTGGAACTGCGCGCTGAGCCTGGAGCGCTGGCTCTGGGCCAGCGAGCGGTCCGCCCACGAGGCGCCTCCGATCCGCGTTTCCTGCGCCACCTCGTAGTGGAAGCCGTCGACCTCGCTCAGGCGGGCCGGATTGATGCGCTGGGGAGCCTGGGTGACGGATGCGCTGAAATCCGCCAGCCCGGTCAGGACCGCATGCTCTTCCCGCGCCAGGGCCCGGGACGCGTCGGCGGGCGCATCGCGGCTGGCCGTGCGGCTCAGGTCTGAAAACGCATCCCTGAACATCGCCGTCAAGTGTGCGTCCCCATGGCCGCGCCGGGCGGCCTGGTCGAACTGCTTCAGGTAGCTGGCGATCGCCTTGTCCTGCTGCTGCCGGGTTCCCAGGGCTTCCGGCATGCCGGTTTTCACGCTCAGGTCCAGCGTGCCGGCGGGGCTGTCGACGTGCACGCTGCGCTGCTCGCCATCGATATGGAAGTCCAGCGTCTGGATCTCCGGCGGCACCGTGGGCAGCGTCACCGCCGCATGGAGCTCGATCGACTGCAGCAGGCCGCCGTCGAGGCGCGACAGCTTCCCCAGCCGGAGCTGGGGCGTGTCCATGGCCATGCCGTCGATGGCATCCTGGAAGCCTTCCGCCAGGCCGGCCAGGGCCGCGCGTTCGTCCTCGCTCAATTCGGCATCGGCGCCGATCCGCACCAGGAGTTCGTTGCCGCGGCTGGCGAGGCCGAGGGTGACGGTCGCGCCGCCGGCGGTGACGACGTTCAGGGAGAACCCGTGGTCCACATCGTCCGGCAACGGCGGCGGCTCGATCGCGGCGACCGGCCCGCTGCCGAACGCCTCCAGCAGTGCGCTCCCCGCGTCCCTGAAGCGCAGCCACGCGGGCATGCGCTGCGCGCTGGCCAGCCCGTCCGTACTGAGCGTGACGATGGAGGACGGCGCCGCGTCGGCCATCGAGGGCGCGGCGGCCCGGTTGAGCGGGCCGGGAGAATAGGAAACGGCGGACCGCAGCGCGGGCAGGGTCGGAATGCTGGTCATGATGACTTAACGACAAAACGGCCCGCGAACTTGAGCGCCGCCCCCGCTCCCGCGCAAGCTGCCCGTTTCAGCGCAGGGCGCGGCGCCGCAGCTGCAGCAGCTGGTAGCCGGTGCCGAGCAGGAACAGCACGAACATGCCGGCCAGCGCCAGCTGTACCGGCGCCGATTCGGGACCGTGGCCGATCGGATCGCCCGCCGGCAGGCGGCTCAGGGTTTCGTTGGTGCCAGGGACCATCAGGAGCATGAAACTGAAGGACATCAGCCCCACCTGCACATAGGCGGCCGAGCGGCCGAGGAAGGCGATGCGCGGTGCCAGCGTGGCGGCCGCCATCACGAGCAGGGTCAGCAGGCCCAAGGCGTGGCCGGGATTGAAGCCGCCGGTGCTCGACAACGCGAAGGCGGTGACGACGGACGCGAGCATGCCGAGCCAGTACAGCTTGCCGGCACGCGTGCCCGGATCGATTTTCCCGTAGCGGCAGAAGGCGAACAGGCCCGCGGCGACGGGAACCAGGCTCAAGGCCGTGTGGACGATGCCGGCAATCGACAGGGGAAGCGCCATGATGAACTCCTTTTTCGTAATTTGACCTACTAGTCGGTAGGCGAACGGTTTCAAAAAATGGCCATGCAAACATGGCCAAGAATCACAAGGACAATAGAAGCAATCAGGTCCTGCTCAGTCTGCCGATGGCGTCGCCAACCACGGCGGCAAACACATCGGCCGAACCGTACACGCGCGCCGACAGCATGGCGCCGTGCACGTTCGCCATGAAGGCGTCCGCTTCGGCCGCGGCGCCGCGCGGCAGCACCAGCTTGCCTTCCGCCTCCCCCTTCTCCAGGGTGGCCGCCAGCCAGGCGGCGAGGTCGCGGAAGTGCAGTTTCACTTCCGCAGCAAGCTCTTCCGGCAGCGACAGCAGCTCGGCCGCCAGCAAGGCGCACAGGCAGAACGGCGCGCGGTCGTCGCGGATGCAGGCTTCCCAATAGCCGGCGTAGGCGCGCAGCTGGGCCAGCGGGTCGGGCACGGCCGCCGACAGCTGCGCGAGGCCGCTCCGCGCCTGCTCCCGGTAGCGGATCAACAACTGCCGCACCAGCTCGGCCTTCGTCGCGAAGTGAAAATGGATACTGGGTTTCTTCACCAGGACCACGTCCGCGATGTCGGCATAGCTGAAACCGTGATAACCCTGCTGCACGATCAGCTGCTGGGCCGTATCGAGGATGCGTTGTGCGGTATCGGTGCTCATGGACCCAATATACCGACTAGTAGGTAGGTACGCAAGCCGTTTTTTCGATGGTGTGCCTTCCTTGGTTTCGTCGGCCGGACAGGCGTTTCGTCGGAAAGCGCAGGCGCCGCGCGCCCTTCGCGGCGACACTGGCGTTTTCGACACGGGAGCGCATCATGAGCAAGCGAGCAGTCTTCCTGTTCTACCTGTCCTGTGCCGGCGCCTGGGCGGCCGGGGCACCTCCCCTGCCGGAACCCTGCCGCCTGGCCGCGGCGCCGCGCGCGCAGTTCGCCGTCCGGATTCCCTTCTACGTGGTCGACGGGCGCATCTATGTCCAGGCCCGCGCCAACGGGCGCGGCCCCTTCCGCTTCGCCGTCGACACGGGCGCCAGCGGCCTGGGCCGCGCTGACGCGAGCCTGGTCGCCGCGCTCGGCCTGCAGCGCCAGGGCCGCACCGCTACGTCGGACGGCGTGCAGGCCGCCGCGGTCGACACCGTGCATCTCGATTCGCTCGAACTGGAGGGCTTGTCCCGCAAGGATCTGGAGGTCATCACCCGCGACTACAGCAGCCGGATGGCCGCCGGCGCCGCCTTCCACGGCATCCTCGGCCGCGACTTCTTCGCGGACGGCCTGCTGATCCTGGACTACCCGAACAAGACCCTGTCGTTCAGCCGCACCCTGTCGCTGCCCGCCGCGGGAGAACACATCCTCAGGTACGAACGCGCATTCCGCGTGCCTGTCACCATCGGCGCAGTGCGAACCGAAGGCAACCTGGACACCGGCGCCAACGTCAGCTTCGTGCTGCCCCAGGCGCTCTACGACCAGGTCGGCACGGCCCCGCTGGAGCAGGCGGGACAAGGCAGGCTGACGAATACGCGCATCGACACCATGCGCGCGGTCGTCCCCGGCCCGTTCAGGATCGGCGCCGCCAGCGTCAAGGACGTGGAAGTGCGCGTTTCCGCGCGCTTCCCCGAGCTGCTCGTCGGTGCGCACGTCCTGCAGCACTACGCACTGATGATCGACCAGCGCTCGCGCAGCATCGCGCTATGCCCCTGACGAACCGGCCCCCAGCGGCTCTGCTATAGTCGATAGCTCCGCACAATCGGTCCGCCCGCAAGTCAATGAACACATTCTGGAGTCCCCACGTCGGCAAGCTGACGCCTTACGTACCGGGCGAGCAGCCCCGGATCGAGCGCCTGGTCAAGCTGAACACCAACGAAAATCCTTACCCACCGTCGCCCAAGGTGATGGCCGCCATCGAGGCCGTGGGCGCCGACCGCCTGCGACTCTATCCCGATCCGCAATCGTCCCGGCTCACGCAGGCGCTCGCCTCCTATCACGGCGTGGACCCGGACGAGGTATTCGTCGGCAACGGCTCCGACGAAGTGCTGGCCCATGCCTTCCATGCCTTCTTCGTGCAGGACGCTCCCCTACTGATGCCGACGGTGAGCTACAGCTTCTACCAGGTGTACTGCCGCCTCTACGGCATCGAGGCGCGGCTCCTTCCCCTCGATGCGGACATGCGGATCGACCCCGGCCAGTACGGCGCGCCCTGCGGCGGCGTGGTGATCGCCAACCCGAACGCGCCGACCGGCATCGCGCTGGCGCTGGACGAGGTGGAGCGCATCCTGCGCGCGCAGCCGGACCGCGTCGTGCTGGTGGACGAGGCCTACGTCGACTTCGGGGCGGAATCCAGCGTTTCGCTGATCCGTGACTACCCCAACCTGCTGGTGGTCCACACCTTCTCCAAGTCGCGCGCGTTGGCCGGCCTGCGCGTCGGCGCCGCGTTCGGCCAGCCGCAGCTGATCGAAGGGCTGAGGCGGGTAAAGGACAGCTTCAACTCCTACCCGCTGGGCCATCTGGAAATCGCCGGCGCCGTCGCATCGCTGGAAGACGAGGCGTATTTCCAGACCCGGCGCGCCCAGGTCATGGCGACGCGCGAGCGCCTGGCGGAGCGCCTGCGCACGCTTGGATTCGACGTGCTGCCCTCGGCCACGAACTTCGTGTTCGCGCGTCACACCCGGCATCGCGCGGGCGACCTGGCCCAGGCATTGCGCGAGCGCGCCATCCTGGTACGCCATTTCAAGTCGCCGGGCATCGACAACTACCTGCGCATCAGCATCGGCACCGACGAGGAATGCGCGCAGCTCGTGGCGGCGCTGGAAGACATCACCGCGTCAAGCCTGGCTTGAACGCCTGCGCGACACGAGGATGCCTGCCAGCGCGGCGCCGAACAGCGCCAGCGATGCCGGCTCGGGCACGGTGAAGTCATCCATCGCCCACGGCGTCGGGCTGCTGTTGTAGATCACCAGCGTATCGATGCCGTTCCATCCCAGCTGCACCCACTGCGGCGCCAGCGTATCGATCACATACGAGACGTCCGTGGAGAACAGGAGCTGGCCATTGCGCCAGCCTTCGAACGAGATCTCCTGCTCCAGCCACGCGGAAGTGAAATACGCACCCACGAAGTTGAAGCCGCCGGTTCTGGAAATCGCGGCCGGCGCGCCGTCGCGGTTGAAAGCGGTGTTCGCGAACGAGACCGTGCCCGTCTCGTAGCCGCTGCCCGGATAGGCGTCGGCCCGGATCACGCCGACATTGTCCCAGCCGAAGCCCTGGTAGCCATTGGCCAGCACCTCGGTTTCATCGCCCGGCAGGTCGTCGAAGCCGATCACGCCGGCGGATGCCCCGAACGACGCCATCACCAGCGCCAGGGAGAGAATGGTGTTCTTCATGTTGTCTTCCTCGAGATTGAATGGGGTCAGCGGGCCAGTGCCGCCACGTCGGCATCGCTCAGCGCCGTGCCGTAGATGCGCAGCTCGTCCATCGAGCCCTTATACGGCGTGTCCCACCAGTTCACACCCAGCCCGAACACGCCGGCCGTGGTGGTGAACACGTTCGGGAAGTTCACGCCGCTGAACTTCTTCACGCCGTCCACGTAGACGTTGACCGCGCCATTCTTCACGCTGAAGGCCAGGTGCGACCAGCGGCCCACCGGGATGTTCATCCCCAGCCCCGCGTCGTACCAGGCCGTGCCCGACCACAGCATGCTGGCGCCGCCGACGAAGTCGTGGCCCTTCGGCAGGAGGCTGATCCACGAGTCCGTGGTGCGGGCGCCGAAGAAGGTGGTGGTGAAGGCCGTCAGCTGCGCCGGCTTGAGCCACAGCGCCACCGTGTAGTTGTTGGAGGAGATCAGGCCGTTCGGCAGGCGGATGCCGGTGGCGCCGTCGAACACGGCGGCATTGCCCTTCACGCCCGCTTCGTATCCCAGGCTGCCGCCGCCGGCATCGATGCGGCTGCCGGTCACGCTGCCCGGCGCGAACACGCCGTTCGAATCAAGCAGGTTGCCGTCGAAAGCGTAGTGCGCCAGCAGACCGCCCGCCTTGCGTACGGTGACGGTGAAGGTCTTCACCATGCTGGCCGTGCCCTTGGTGATGCGCGCGCTGAGCGTGAGCGTCACGTCACCGTTGGGCGAGGCAGTCACCACGCCGGTATTGCCGACCACCGCCGGATTCGACGAAGTCCAGGCGATGGTGGCGCCGCGCGCCGCGCTCGTCGGCAGGCTCAGGTTGGCCGTGACGGCCGAGGTGTTGCCCAGGTTGAGTTCATTGTAGATGGCCGCAACCACCTGCGCATCGGTGCGCGGGAGCAGGCGGCTGCCCATCACGCTCACGCCGTCGCGCGACAGGGCCGAGAAGGTCATCACATAGGCCTTGGAAGTCTCGTCCCATTGGCTGACCAGCACGCCCTTGTAGGGAACGCCGGCCAGCTGCAGTTCGATCTGGTTGCTGCCGACCAGCGCCCAGCTGCCCAGGCTTCCCACCCCGGCCCCGGTCACGGCGCCGGTGGAAGCCAGGGTGACCGATTGCGCCTTCTTGATGGTGGCGGAGATGTCCTTGCCGTGATTGACCAGCAGGTAGTCGCCCACCACGAACTCGCGCCGCACCGCGCCCAGTTTCTCGTTGGCGAAGCGGTAGGGCGTCACGACCGGCCAGCCGTCGGCGTTCATGAACATCTGGTGGGTGCGGATCTCGTGCTGCTCGCCGCGCTCGGGGAAGCGCGCATGGAACACCAGGAAGTGGCGGCCGGTGGCGGCGTCGTAGTAAGCGGAGTTGTGGCCGGGCGAGACATAGCCGGTGCCGATGCCGGCGCCCGTTTCTCCCAGCTTGCGGTCGAACAGGAAGCTGCCCATCAGCTTGACGCCATAGGGCGCGATCGAGGCGTCGTCGAACAGCGGCTTGCTTGGGTCGGACTTCACGTTCGCCATGTTGTTGCCCTGGGCGTCCACATAGGGACCGTCGGGATTGAGCGAACGGGCCACGCGCATGTTGTAGCCGCCGGTTGCGTCCAGGCCGCCGAAGGAGGTGAACATGTAGTAGTAGGAAGTGGCGGGGCTGTACAGCACGAAGGCGCCTTCGATGCGGCTGTGGTTCCCGCCGATCAGGCGCTTGCCGTAGCCCTGCCCCGGCAGCGGCATGCCGTTCGAGGGGTTCATCTGCATGATGAAGATGCCGCCCGAGTAGGAGCCGTAGATCATCCACAGCCGGCCGGCGTTGTCCGAAAAGACGTGCGGATCGACCGTGTTCGGGTGTTTCAGGGCGTCGTAGACGGTCCCGTCGGCGCTGGCCTGTCCCCACATGCCCGACTGCAGGATCAGGCCCTTGTCGACATACGGCCCCTCGATGCGGTCGGCGACCGCGATGCCCAGCGCCGAGCGCGGCGAATCGCCCTTGCAGGCGTTGTAGTACATGTAGAACCTGCCGTCCGCGAGCTGGCGCACGTCGGCCGCCCACAGGGTGTTCGACTGCGCCCAGCCGAAGGCTTCGGACAGCTCGGTGTAGACGTTGGCCGAGCCGTTCAGGAACAGCTTGTTGGTGGCGCTGACGCTGTCGGTGACCTGCTCCCAGTTCATCAAATCCCTGGTCTTGGCCGAGGCCAGGTGCGAGCCGAACACGTAGAAGGTGTCGCCCACCTTGATGATGGAGGGATCGTGGACCGAGGCGTTCTTGAAGGCGGGCTGGGTGAATCCGGCCTGCGCGGCGGCGTCGAAGGAAAGGAGCGACGAGGCCAATAGCGCCCCTATTCCCCATGAAGAGAATATCGTTTTCATCTGATTTGTCTCCGTCGTTGTTATCCGCGGGCGGCCCGGCGTCGCGTGCGCATGGCGTCCATCCCCGGTATGTGTTGTGAATACACAGGATGAGGGAATTCAAGAGGGGTCACAAATCACATTTATTAGCGAACTGATATCGAAATCGATAAGGCTCGCGCCTTGTCCGCCGGATTTGTATCCCACTGTATCCCGGCCCGGCCTCGATACATTCGGGGCTTCCTGGGACACGAAACGGACATTCCCGGCATACAAGCCGCAGGTGTAATGGTATCCATCGCCAACCGGGCGACACCATTCACCGAGGTCCCTATGTCCACCTTCAAATACGCATTCCCCTTGGCCGCCCTCGTCTTCGCGGGCGCGGTCCATGCATCCGGATTCACCGGCACCGCGGCCGACTACGGCACCGTCATCGCCACTGGCGCCGGCGCGCGCACCGTCGAGGTCACGCCGCACACCCGCTTCATCTACGTCACCAACGGCGAGACGCTCACTTTCCGCGTCGGCGGACAAAGCCTCACCTGGCACGTGGACACCTTCCCCAACGTCCACGCATTCCGCCTGTCAAGCATCATGCCCGCCGCCACCGCCATGGGGGATGTCTGGATCCATGTGGCGGTCGCCGAGCACTACCGCAACGGCTAGGCCATGGGCGCGGCCGAACATGTCCTGGTCGTCGACGACGACCGCGGGATCCGCGAGCTGGTCGGGTCCTATCTGGAAAAGCAAGGATTGCGCTGCAGCGTGGCCGATGGCGGACGCGCGATGTGGAGCGCCCTGCAACAGGCCACGCCCGACCTGATCCTGCTCGACATCATGATGCCGGGCGACGACGGCCTGGTGCTGTGCCGCGCACTCAGGACGGGCAGGCACCGCGCCATTCCGATCGTGATGCTGAGCGCGCGCAGCGACGAGACCGACCGCGTGATCGGTCTCGAGCTGGGGGCGGACGACTACATCGCGAAGCCCTTCGCCGTGCGCGAGCTGCTGGCACGCATCCGCACGGTACTGCGCCGCACCCGCATGCTGCCGCCGAACCTCCAGATCACCGACGCCGCGCGCCTGCTGGCTTTCGGCGACTGGCGCCTGGACACGACCGGGCGCCACCTGGTCGATCCGGCCGGCGTGCTGGTGGCGCTGGGCGCCGCCGAGTACCGCCTGCTGCGTGTCTTTCTCGACCATCCCCAGCAGGTACTCGCGCGCGAACAGCTGATCGGCCTGACCCATGGGCTGGGCGCCGACCTGTTCGACCGCTCGGTCGACCTGCTGGTCAGCCGCTTGCGGCAGCGCCTGGGTGACGATGCACGCGAACCGCGCTACATCAAGACCCTGCGCAGCGAAGGCTACGTGTTCTCGGCCGCCGTGACCATCGTCGAAGCCAGGTCCTGACATTTTTCACACTGTTTCAACCGGAGACTTCCCATGAACTTCATCAAATCCGCCGCCTTGCTGGCAGCCATCGCGATTCCCGCCGCCGCTTCCGCCTTTCCCTTCACCGTCACCAAGGGGGCGAAGAACGTGGTCCTGGTGCACGGCGCCTACGTCGACGCATCCTCGACCTGGCGCCAGGTGCACGACCGGCTGTGGATCGACGGCTACAAGGTGACCGTCGTCCAGCAAACCGGCGAGTCGCTCGACCAGGACGTGGCCGCCACGCGCGCCGCCATCGAGGCCCAGGACGGCCCGGTGGTACTGGTCGGCCACGATACCGGCGGCGCCGTGATCTCGATCGCCGGCACCAGCGCCAAGGTGAAGTCGCTCGTGTACGTGGCCGCGCTGCAGCCGGCGGTCGGCGAAAGCGCCGCCCAGCTGCTGGCGTCCATGCCGGCGCTGCACGACGCCTACCGCATCGGCAAGGATGGCCGCCAGTCCATCCTTGCCACGAAATTCGCGGAAGTGTACGCCGCCGACATCCCGCCGAACCGCACCAATTTCCTCAGCGTCGCCCAGAAGGCGGTCGCGCCCGCGGCGCTCGCCACGCCCGGCTGGGAGGCCGCCTGGCGCGCCAAGCCGAGCCACGCGATCGTGGCCGCCGACGACCGCGTCATCAATCCGGAGCTGCAGCGCTGGATGTACAAGCGCGCCGGTTCCAAAGTGGTCGAGATCAAGTCCAGCCATGCGCTGAACCTGGCCAAGCCGGAAGAAGTCGCGGCCGTCATCGTCGGGGCCGCGCAGGAAGTGCGCTGAGGCGCCGCTTTTTTTGTATGCCACTGTGTCGGACGGCCATGTGGACACATGAGGCCGCATCCGGAAGGGTTTGCCGACACAGCCGGGATACACGGGCCGCTTACGCTGCTTTAACCGGCACCTGGCCGGTTCCACTGCCGATTCACCCAACGAAGGAGATTCACATGAAGCACAGCTATGCGGGCGTGGCCGCCGCCCTCGCCCTGGTCATCTGCGCGGGCGCCGAGGCGGCGCCTGAAAAGAAGGCGATGGAGAAATGCTACGGCGTGTCGCTCGCCGGCCATAACGATTGCGCCGCCGGCCCCGGCACTTCCTGCGCGGGCAGCGCGTCCGGCGACTACCAGGGCAATGCCTGGACCCTGGTCGAAAAAGGCAGCTGCACCAGCATCAAGACCCCGAAGGGCTACGGCTCGCTGACGGAAAAGAAGGCCTGAGCCGCACGGGCCGGTCCTGAAGTCCGCGGCAGGCGAAGCCGCCTCGCCGCATCCACCATCCACAAGGAGAACCACCATGAACGTCCCATTCACCTCCCGCGCCGGCAAGGCCGGCGCCGCCGCCCTGCTCGCCCTGGCCGCCCTCGGCATGCAGGCAGCCGCACAAGCCGCCGAGAAGGAGCTGCCGACCCGCTGCTACGGCGCCAACAGCTGCAAGGGCGAGAGCCTGTGCGCCACCTCCAAGAACGACTGCAAGGGCCTGAACGAGTGCAAGGGCCAGGGCGTGATCGTCAAGACGCCGGCCGAATGCAAGGCGCTGGGCGGCTCGCTCACCGAGAAGGCCTGATCCGCGGGCGGTCCGCCACGCCGGCGGACC
The DNA here is from genome assembly GCA_946886065.1 of uncultured Massilia sp. Next base: position 69,408 of record CAMPHU010000001.1, read on the forward strand.
GCTCGCGCCAGCCGGCGAAAGAAGCCCATGCCACTTTCCTCACTCCCCTCCATGCACGGTTACGGCCTCGGCCTGCGCCGCGAGCACTACCAGGATTTCCTCTCCACCCGCGTACCCGTCGATTTCGTCGAGGTGATCTCCGAGAACTTCATGGTCGACGGCGGCCAGCCGCGCCACATATTGCGCCAGGTGCGCGAACGCCATCCGGTCGCCCTGCACGGGGTATCGATGTCGATCGGTTCGGCGGACGGCCTGCGCGGCGACTACCTGGCGCGCCTGCGCGCCCTGGCCGACGAGATCGAACCGCTGTTCGTGTCCGACCACCTGAGCTGGTCGCGCATCGACGCCTTCAACTCGCACGACCTGCTGCCCCTGCCTTATACCGAGGAGGCGCTGGCCATCGTCTGCGACAACATCGGCCGCGCCCAGGACGCGCTGGGCCGCGCCATGCTGTTCGAGAATCCGTCCAGCTACCTGCGCTTCGCACCGGACGCCATGAGCGAATGGGAATTCATCGCCGAGATGTGCCGCCGCACCGGCTGCGGCCTGCTCCTGGACGTCAACAACATCCATGTGAGCGCCTGCAACCACGGCTTCGACGCCCTCGCCTACCTCGACGGCATCCCGGCCGACAGGGTGCGCCAGATCCACCTTGCCGGCCACGGCCAGGGCAAGGGCCTGCTGGTCGATACCCACGACCACCCGGTCGCGCCGGCCGTCTGGACGCTGTATGCGAAGGCGCTCAGCCTGTGCGGCGAGGTCGCGACCATGGTCGAGCGCGACGCCGACATCCCGCCCCTGCCGGAGCTGCTGGCGGAGCTCGGCATCGCACGCGCCATCGGCGCCGGGGAGCGGCCATGAGCCTGATCGCCTTGCAGCGCGACTTCCGCCGGTGGCTGCTGACCGGCGCCGGGGACGCAGGCGCAGGCCTGCCCGGCGCCACCGAAGCAGGGCTGGCGGTCTACCAGAACAACTACCGCGCGCAACTGGCCGGCTGCCTGCAGGCGAGCTATCCGCTGCTGCGCGCCTTCATGGGCGAGGAGGCTTTCCTGCACGCGGCCGCGGCCCACATCAAGGAATGCCCGCCGCACGCGTGGACGCTCGACGCCTATGCGGACGGTTTCGAATCCACGCTGGAGCGCCTGTTCCCATCCAATCCCGACCTGCACGAACTGGCCTGGATCGAGCACGCCATGGGCGCCGCCTTCGTCGCCCCCGATGCGCGGGCGCTGGAGGGCGCGGACTTCGCCGGCGCCGACTGGAACACGCTGCGCCTGCGACTCACGCCTTCGCTGCGGCTGCGCCGCCTGAGCACGAATGCCGCCGAACTCTGGCGCACGCTGGGCGATGGCGGCGCCCTGGACGGCGAGATGCTGGCCGAACCCGGCTCCGCCATCGTGTGGCGCAGCGGTTACCAGGCGCGCCTGCGCACGGGCGACGCGCTCGAGCACGAGGCGCTGGCGGCAATGCTCGAACACGGCAGCTTCGACGCCTTGTGCCTGCTGCTGGTGGAGCGGCTGGGCGAAACGCATGGCGTCGCCCGCGCCGGCGCGCTGCTGGCCGACTGGATCGCGGGCGGACTGGTGGTGGGCTTCGGCGCCCAGGCCCGAACCTGAGAAGGAGTATTCCCATGTCTTCCCTCTTCGCGGGCCGCCGCGCCTTTCTCGCGGCCGCCGCCGCGGCAGGCGCGGCGCCCCTCCTGGCCGGCCTGCCCGCGCAGGCGCGCGGCCGCATTCCTCCGCCGCTGGCAACGTTGCAGCTCGATACCGACCTGCTCCACGTTGCCTATCACGCGGCCGGGCCGGAAAGCGGCCGGCCCGTGGTGCTGGTCCACGACTTCAACTACGGCATCGACAGTTTCGCCGCCGTGGCGCCGCGGCTGGCGGCATTGGGCCACCGGGTGCTGGCGCCCTTCCTGCGCGGCCATGGCGGCACCCGCTTCAGGGACCAGGACACCCCACGTTCCGCCCAGCAGGCCGCCCTCGGCAAGGACCTGATCGACTTCATCGACGCCCTGCACTTCCCGGAAGCGGTCTTCGTGGGAATCGGCTGGGGCGCCCATGCCGCCTACGCCGCCAGCGTGGTGCGGCCGAGCCGGGTAGCGGGCCTCGTGCTGGCGGGCGCCGGCCGGGCCGGGCAGGCCGGCCCGTGGCACCAGTTCTATTTCGGCACTGCTGCCGGAAACGCCGAACTGGAGGTCCACCGCGCCGACATCGCACGCGTGCTGTGGAAAAAGCATTCCCCGGCGACGCCGTTCGACGCACTGCGCTTCGAGCGCGCCGCGCACGGTTTCGACAACCCCGACCACGTCGCCATCCTGGCGCATGCCTACCGCCACCGGCAGGGCCAGGCCGAGGGCGATCCGCGCTACGCGGCCCTCGAACAGCGCTTCGCCTCCCCGCCGCCGGCCGCCATGCCGGCGATCGTCCTGCAGGGTGGCGCCAGCGCCGTCCCGCCGGCCACGGGCCTGCGGTTTTCCAGCTTCCACGCCTGGCGCGAGCTGCCCGGACGCGGCCACGACCTGGGGCTGGAAGCGCCGGATGCCGTCGCAGCGGCCGCCGCCGAGCTGATTGCCATGGCCAGGTGGCGCACCTGATGCGCTTGCACGATTTCACGGAGAACCAAGAATGATCACTGCCTCCCTGCGCCGCGCCGAAGACGCGGCGGCGCGCCTGCTTCCCCCTTCGATCCTGCTGCTGGGCGCCCGCGCGGCGGCCGCCGCCGTGTTCTGGCGCGCCGGCCGCACCAAGGTCGAGGGCTTCTTCAGCCTGAAGGCATCGACCTACCAGCTGTTCGAGTTCGAATACCAGGTGCCGCTGCTGCCGCCGGAGCTCGCGGCCCAGCTGGCGACCGTGGCCGAGCACCTGTTCCCGATCCTGCTGGTGGCCGGACTGGCGACCCGCTTGTCGGCCCTCGGCCTGCTGGCCATGACGGCCGTGATCCAGCTGTTCGTGTATCCGGACGCCTGGCCCACCCACCTGTCCTGGGCCGCCCTGCTGCTGCCGCTGGTGGCGCGCGGCGGCGGCGCGCTGTCGCTCGACCGCCTGCTGCTGCGGGCCGGCAGGGCGCGCGACTCGTTACATGGTGTATGAACTCTCTTGTGGCCCGGCCGGTTTATCGCGGCCGGGCCCGCATCTATAGTGTTCCCACCGCAGCCGCAATGTGTGCGGCATCCAGGGAGGAAACCATGAAACCGCATTCGACGTCCGTATGGCCGCCTTACCGCATGAACCTGATCTACGTCGCCGACCCGATCTGCTCCTGGTCCTACGGCTTCGGCAAGGAGCTGGCGGCGCTGCGCGCCATGCACCCTGAGCTGAGCCTGCACATCGTTACCGGCGGCTCGCACGCCGGCCGCGGCGCCGTCCTCGACCTGCAAGGACGGCAAATGCGGCTGCGCCATTGGGAGCGGGTGCAGGCCAATACCGGCCTGCCTTTCGACCGCACGGCCTTCCTGGCGCGCGACCATATCGTCGACGATTCCGAGCCGGCCAGCCGCGCCTTCGTCGCCGCGCGCCGCCTGGCGCCCCAGGCGGACCTGCTGGCGGTACTGCGCCGACTGCAGCACGCCTTCTACGCCGAAGGCCGCGACATCGCCAGCGGACCGACATTGGCGGAGCTGGTCGTGGGGGAGCTGCAGGCCCAGGGGCTGGACATCGACACCCGGCGCTTCGAGGCCGAATGGCGCTCCGAAGGCGCGCTCATGGAAACCCGCGCCGACTTCCGCCTGGCGCGGATGCTGGGAGCGGACAACTTCCCCAGCCTGCTGCTCGACACCGGCAGGGGCATCGTCGAGATCAGCCCGGGCTATGCCGAGGCCGGCCTGCTGGACATGCGGCTGCGCGGCGTCATGGACGCCATGCCGCGCGTGGCCTAGGCAGTGGCCTTGCGCTTGCGGAAGGTCGCCACCTTGTGGCGGTTGCCGCACAAGGCCATGCTGCACCAGCGGCGCTGGTGCGATTTCGACTTGTCCAGGAACCACAAGGTGCAGGCCGGGTTCTCGCAGCGCTTGACCAGCTCGAACCTGCTCTCGCTCAGCAGCTGGGCCGCCGCCTCGGCCACGGGCGCCAGCAGTGCATCCTGTGCGTCGCCCAGGTAGCGGATCTTCAGGCGCGCTTGGCCCTCTTCCTCGCGCAGCACCAGCTGGCGCGGCGCGCGCGCCAGCAAGGCATTGAGCAGGGCAAGGTCGGGCACGGCGCCGTCCTTGCGCTGCGCAAGCAGTTGGCGCAACTGCTCGCGCAAGACGCGGGAAGCCGCCAGCAGTCCCGGCGGCGCCTTCGCGGGCAGCTCGACCGCAGGCGGCACGGCAGCGTGCAGCCAGGCCAGCACCTCCCCGTCGCTGCGCCAGCGCTCGACTTGTTCGCCGTCGAGCGTCATCACCGTATTCATCAGGTCCAGCGCGGGATGATCCCCGTACAGCTCGATGTCCATCGCTCCCTCCTTGAGGTAACCCCTAAAAATCACTTGACAGGTTACAAAATAGGCGTAGCCTATTCTCCGTAACCTGTAAAACTTATTTTATCAGGTTTCATCAACCTTCAAGGAGAACCTCATGTCGCATCCCAGCACCCCCATCCGCGCCGGCTTCCATTCCGTCGAGGCCGACGGCGTCAAGCTGTTCTACCGCGAGGCAGGTCCGCAGGACGCTCCGGTCATGCTCCTGCTGCACGGCTTCCCGTCCTCGTCCCATATGTTCCGCGACCTGATTCCGCTGCTGGCCACCCGCTACCGCGTCATCGCGCCCGACCTGCCCGGCTTCGGCTTCACCGAGGTCCCGGCCGAGCGCAACTACGCCTATACCTTCGACAGCCTGGCGCTGACGATGGAAGCCTTCGTCGATGCGCTCCAGCTCAAGCAATACGCGCTCTACGTCTTCGACTACGGCGCGCCCACCGGCCTGCGCCTGGCCGCCGCCCATCCGGAACGCGTGACGGCCCTGGTTTCCCAGAACGGCAACGCCTATCTCGAAGGCCTGGGCGACGCCTGGGCGCCGCTCAGGCAATACTGGGCCGATCCGAGCCTGGAAAACCGCGAGACGATCCGCGGCTTCCTGAGCCTCGATGCGACCAGGTGGCAGTACGTGCATGGCGTGGCCGATCCCGCCAGCGTGGCGCCGGAAGCCTATCACCTCGACGCCGCCCTGATGCAGCGCCCGGGCAACCAGGACATCCAGCTCGACCTGTTCCTGGACTATGCGAACAACCTGGAGCAATACCCGCGCTTCCAGCACTTCTTCCGCACGGCCCAGGTGCCGACCCTGGCCATCTGGGGCAAGCACGACCCCTTCTTCATTCCGCCGGGCGCCGAGGCCTTCCGCCGCGACAATCCGAACGCCGTGGTGCAGCTGCTCGACACCGGCCATTTCGCGCTCGAGACCCATGTCGAGGTGATCGCGGCCGAGATCCACAAGCTGCTGGCGCGCGCAGCCCGCTGATCTTCCCCGGCTTCCTACCTGGCCAGCACCACGATGGGTTTGCCCTTCTCGACCAGGTAGGTCGCCAGCTCGGCCGCGTGGCCGGCGCCGGGATTCCTGGCGGCGTGCACCGTGCCCGCCGGGAGGAACAGCGACTCGCCGGCCTTGAGCACGACCGGCTTGCCTTCCACTTCATACTCGACCGTCCCTTCCAGCACATAGGCGATTTCGACGCCCGGGTGCGAATGCCGCGGGAACGACGCGCCGGGGCCGAAATCGACGCGGACCTGGACGGCTTCGCGCTTGGCATCGAGATCCTTGCGCACGACTTCGGTGCGGCCGATGCCGTTGGCGTCGAGTTTTTGCGCCTGCGCGGGAATCGAGGCCGCCGTTGCAGCAAATGCGGCGGCGGCGCCGATGGTGGCGAGGACGCGCTTGCGGGTGGATGGCGATGCTTGCATGTGGTTTCTCCTTGGATGGGCCGGGCCGCGCGCCGGGATGGCGCGCGCCGAAGGCCGACGCTGTGATTAGACAGCGCCGGTGTATCCGCCACATGTTGGTTTGTGTCCTGGAGCGAGGCTTGTGTATCCGGACGCCTGTCATACACATGCGGATACAAATCCCCTGTCAGGCTGGCGGCGGCTCGGTGAAGGTCTTGTTGACGATGCGCCAGCGTCCGTCCTGTCGCAGCAGCGACAGCACATTGTAGTAATCGTGGCCGAGCGCGGGGACGTGGACGCGCGCGACCGCCAGGTCATGCATGAGGTCGAGCGCAAGCAGCTGCATGCGGAAGCGCTCGCCCCGCGCCTGCGGGGACTGGCGCCGCGCCACCCCGTCCAGGTAGGCGTCCAGTCCCTTGTGGTAAGGCTCCCCGCCCGGCTGCGCGAACAGCGCCGCCTGCGGGTGGAACACGCTGCGCAGCAGCGCCACGTCGCCCGTGTACAAGCCCCGGAAGTAATCCTCCAGCAGCTTGGCGATGGCCCGGTGCTCGTCCATGGCTGCCGTGGCTCAGGCCAGCCGCGCGACGGTGGCGCGCAGGCGGCGGCCGAACAGGGTGGCTGTCTGGATGTCGCCTTCCACCATCTCGTCGGTCGAGGCGTCGGACGGCGTGGCCGTGGCCAGGCCCGCGAACGAGGACAGGTAGTTGACGTCGTCGCGCCGGGCGGATTTCGCATTGCTCGGCATCAGGCCGGTGCCGACCCAGACCATGCCATGCTGCTGCGCCAGCGTGAACATGGTGTACAGCGTGGTCTGCTTGTCGCCGGCGACCGAGGCCGAATTGGTGAAGGCGGCGCCCAGCTTGTCCTTCCAGCCCTGGCGCGCCCAGACCGCGGAACTGGCGTCGGCGAACTTCTTGAACTGCCAGCTGACGTTGCCCATGTAGGTGGGCGAACCGAAGACGATGGCGTCGGCCGCCTCCAGCGCTTCCCACCCGCCTTGCGGGAGGGCGCCGTCGGCGTCGATGGCCAGCAGGCGCCCGCCGCTGCCTTCGGCCACGGCTTCGGCGATCTTGCGGGTGTGTCCATAACCGCTGTGGAACACGATGACGATGGATTTGTTCATGATATTGATTCCTTGCGTGATGGCCCGGATGCGATCCGGGCCTGTGATGTTTACTTCGCGGCGGCCTGGCGGCGGCGACGCACGGTCACCATTTCGCCGCCATGGCCCCAGTTGTCGGTATCGACTTCGTCGATGACGACGAAGGTCGATTCGGGGTCCTTGCCGAGGATGTCGACCATCAGGCCGGTGGCGCCGGCGATGATCTTTTCCTTCTGCTCGCGGGTGACGCCTTCGTCGGTCACCTGTACCAGGATGTAGGGCATGATGGGCTCCTTGATGCGTTGGATGGGAAGGATTACCAGACGCCGGCCGTCGCGCCGCCGTCGACGCTGAGCACGACGCCGGTGGTGAAGCTGGCGTCGGTCAGGTACAGCACGGCGTCGACGATGTCCTTGACGCTGCCGTACTGGCCGGTCGGCTGCAGGCCCTTGAGGAACTCGCCGCTGCCTTCGGCGTGCAGGGGCGTATCGATGATCCCCGGCGCGACCGCGCTCACCTTCACGTTGTGCGGCGCCAGCTCCAGCGCCAGCGCACGGGTCGCGCTGTTCAGGCCGCCCTTCACCAGCACCGGCAGCACCGCCGGCAGCTTGGCCGTCGGCTGGATCGCCACGCTGGCCGTGATATTCACGATATGGCCGGCCTTGTTCGCCGCCATGTGCATGGCCGCCTGCTGGGACGGATAGAAGAAGCCCTTGAGGTTGGTCGCGACCAGCCGGTCGATGTCCTCCGGCGTGTAGTCGGCGAAGGGCTTGGCGATGAAGATGCCGGCATTGTTGACCAGCACATCGACCTTGCCGAAGCGCGCGAACGCCACGTCGAACAGGTCCTGGGCGGTCTGCGCTTCGGCGATGTCGCCGGCGACGCCGACGAAGCCGGCCGGGTGGCCCAGCTGGGCGGCGGCCTGGTCGAGGCGCGCGGCGCTGCGGGCATTGCCCACGACGTTGTCGCCGCGTTCCAGGAAGGCGGCCGCCAGCGCCAGGCCGATGCCGCTCGAAGCACCGGTAATGACGACGGTACGAGGTTGCTTGCTCATGATGTGGTCCTTTCCGTGAGAGGAGGAGTCACCTGCGGCCGGTGCCGCAGCGTGTCGTCCATGGCGCTTACTGTAGGCAGTTGCGGCGGCCGGAAAAAGATGGAGCAGAGCAATACAATCGATACATCATGTAATGAATCGAGGCGCCGCCCGGCGCCTTGGGACGATGGCGGGGATCAGCGCGGAGCGCGCGGCTTGCGCCAGCCGGGCGTCGCGCGCAGCTGCTCGACCAGGAAGTCGACGAAGGCGCGCACGCGCAAGGGGATATGGCGGGCGTGGGGATAGATCAGGCAGAACGGACGCGAGCGCCCGCCGTATTGGGACAGTACTTCCACCAGCCGGCCTGCCTTCAGGTCCGCATCGACGATGAAACGATAGGTCTGGAACAGGCCGCCGCCCGCGCGCGCGAGGGTGACGGCGCCCAGGATGTCCTCCGCACATCCGTACAGGCCGGTGGTCGCGAGGTCGATGTCTTCGCCGCCGTCGGCGAACAGCCAGGGAATGGTGCGTCCGGTGCTCGGCAGGGCGAACTGGATGCAGTTGTGCTTGTGCAGTTCGTGGGGATTGGCCGGCGTGCCGGCGCGCCGCAGGTAATCGGGCGTGCCGACCACCACCAGTTCCGCGTCTTCCAGCGTGCGCGAGATCATGGTCGAATCGGCCGGCGCACGGCCGCGGATGGCGAGGTCGAAGCCTTCGTCGACGAAATCGATATTGCGGTTGGAGAGGTGGAATTCGATTTTGACGTCGGGATAGCGCTGCGAGAAGGCCGGCAGCAGCGGCAGCACGCGGTAATGCCCGTAGGGCGTCGGCATGCTGATGCGCAGCACGCCCGAGGGCGCGCTCTGGCGCCCCGTCACCAGGCGCTCCGCCTCCACCAGCTGGTTGAGTGCGGCGCGGCACTGCTCGTAGTATTCGCGGCCGGCGTCGGTGAGGTTCAGGGTGCGGGTGGTGCGTACGAACAGGCGCACCCCCAGGCGCGCTTCCAGGCGCGAGATGGCGCGGCTCACCGCGGCTGGCGTGATGGCCGCCGCCGAAGCGGCGGCGGTAAAGCTGCCCAGTTCGGCCGTGGAGCAGAACAGCTCGATGCTGCCCAGGAGGATGTCGTCGAATTGGCGGCTCATCGATACATATCAGCGGTTCATGCCATGGTGTCCATGCTGCCGATGATACCCGCCCGTGCTTATTTGGTCACCGTGAGGACGCTGCGCTTGCCGCCCTTGAAGCCGTACAGGGTGATGGTTCCGTCGCGGATATCGCCTTTCGCGTCGAAGGCGATCGGACCGGTCACGCCCCTGGTCTGGATCCCGGCCAGCACCGGCAGGTACTTCGCCGGCGCGGACGACCCGGCCTTGACCATCGCCTCGGCCAGGGTCATCACCGCGTCGTAGGCATACGGCGCGTTGATCTGCACATCGATGCCGAAGCGCTTCTTGTAGTCCGCGCGGAACCGGTCCATGCCGGCCTTGGCCTCGCCCTGCACGCCGCCCGCTTCCGCGCACACCACCTGGCCGTCGGCCATGGTGCCGCCGGAGAGCTTGTGGATCTCGTCCGAGCAGATGCCGTCGCCGCCCATCATGCGCACGTTCATGCCGAGCTGCTTCATCTGGCGCAGCATGGGGCCGGCGGTCGCGCTCATGCCGCCGAAGAAGACCAGGTCCGGCTTGCTGGCGCGGATGCGGGTGATGATGGCGGAAAAATCGGTGGCCTTGTCGTGGGTGAACTCGCGCGCCACCACGCTGCCGCCCTGCTTCTGCAGGCTGCGCGAGAATTCGGTCACCAGGCCCTGGCCGTAGGCGGTGCGGTCGTCGACCACCGCCACGCGTTTCGCCTTCATGCCCTCGATGGCGTAGCGGCCCAGCGCCTGGCCCAGCTGCACGTCGTTGGCCACCACGCGGAAGCTGGTGTTGAAGCCCTGCTGGGTGTACTTCGGCGAGGTGGACGAGGGCGAGATCTGCGGGATGCCGGCCGCGTGGTAGATCTTCGAGGCCGGGATCGTGGTGCCCGAGGTCTCGTGGCCGACCATGCCGTGGATCTTCGCATCGACCAGCTTCTGCGCCACGCTGGTGGCCTGCTTCGGATCGCCGCCGTCGTCCTCGGCCATCAGCTGGAAGCTGACCTTCTTGCCGCCGATCTTGACGCCGCGCGCGTTCAGCGCTTCCACCGCCATGCGGGCGCCGTTCTCGGTGTCCTTGCCGAAGTAGGCCACCGGCCCGGTCACGGCCGCCGCGTGGCCGATCTTCACGACCTCCTGCGCCGACGCCAGTCCGGCCACCGCGGCGAGGGCGCCCATCATCACTACCTGCTTGTTCATCGCATCCTCATGGTCACTGCTAGCGCTAACCGCGCCAAAACCGTCCATTCTACCGATTGCGCAACGGCTTCGCTGAAAGTGAGAATTCATGAGAATGCAAGAATCCGAACTCCTGTATTCTCCAGCCCTCATTCGGCGCTCGAGATGCGCCACGCGGCAACAAGACGAAGAGTCACGGAGATCACCATCGACACCCCAGCCAGAATCAGGGCTGCCGGAACACTTGCCGGCGGTCTGCTGCTTTGCTTTGCCGCTCCCTTCGCGCAAGCCCAGCTTCCCCAGCCGAGCCGCACGGTCTACAAATGCGAATCGAAGGGGAAAATCACCTATACGGACGAGCCTTGCTTGGGCGCAAGACGCCTGGATGTCGTGCCGACCCGCGGCGTCGACAAACTGTCCGGCACCGAGCGCACCGGTACGGACGTGGCGAACGAGCGTCGCAGGGAAGTATTCGCGGACGCCCTGCGTCCCATAAGCGGAATGAATGCCGAACAGCTGGCGACGTTTTCCCGGCGCCAGCGCCTGGACTCCCGCTCCCAGCGTGAGTGCGCGCAGCTGGAAGCCGCCATCCTCGACACCGAACAGGCGGAACGGCGCAACACCGGTGCCGGCGTGATCGAATCGCTGCGCCAGGACTTGCTTATCCTGCGCAAGCGCTACCGCCAGCTGGGCTGCTGATCAGGCTTCCTGGCGCTTGAAGACCACCGTGGCCGCCAGGCCGCCCAGCCGTTCCGAGCGGCCGAGGGTGAGCGTGGCGCCGTGGCGTTCGGCGATGGCCTTGATGATGGCCAGGCCCAGGCCGCTGCCGGCGGCCTCGCTGCCGGCCACGCGGTAGAAGCGGTCGAACACCCGTTCACGCTCCTCCTCCGGGATGCCCGGCCCGCTGTCCTCGACTGTGACCCTGAGCGCGCCGCCGTCGAGCACCACCGAGATATCGGCCGTGCCGCCCGCGGGCGTGTACTTGATGGCGTTGTCGACCAGGTTGCGCAGCAGGATCTGCAGCGCGTCCGGCTGGCCTTCCACGCTGGCCGGGTCGGCCTGCTGAACGCCCACGTCGACGCCCTTGGCCGCGGCCACGCCGGCCAGGTCGGCCACGGTGCGGCGCGCCAGGTCCGCCAGGTCCACGGGACGGCAGGCGGCGCCGGTGGCGGCGGTGGCTTCCTGGCGCGCCAGCACCAGCAGCTGCTCGACCAGGCGCGTGGCGCGGTCGATGCCGGCGGTCAGGCGCGCCACCGCCAGCTTGCGCGCGTCCGCGTTGTCGGCGCGCTCCAGGCTCTGCGCCTGCAGGCGCAGCGCGGCCAGCGGCGTGCGCAGCTCGTGCGCGGCGTCGGCCACGAAATTCTGCTGGGCGTCGAAGGCGGTCTTCACACGGCCGAACAGCAGATTCAGCTCCTGCACCAGGGGGCGCACCTCGTCCGGCAGGCCGGCCTCCGACACCGGCGACAAGTCGTCCGCCTGGCGCGAGGCCACCTGCGAGCGCACCCGTGCAACGGGTTCTAGCGAACCGCTCACCACCCACCACACCACCAGCATCAGGATCGGCATCATCACCGCGATCGGCCCCAGGGTGCGCAGCGCCAGGTTGCCCGCCATGTTGCGGCGCACGGCCAGGTCCTGGGCCACCTGCACGGTCTGGTTCGCGGTCTGGATCGAGAATACGCGGTAGACGGTGCCGTTGGCCTTCACGTTGGAAAAGCCCAGCACCGCGCGCTGCGGCAGGCGCGCGCGCGAAACGCTGTGGAACATCTGGACCCCGTCGGGGGACCACATCTGCACCACCATGTCGTCGTTGCCGGCGCCCCCTTCGCTATTGGCTTCCATGCGCTCCCGCACCTCGGTGTTCGACAAGGGTGTGCCCGAGCGCAGCGAGAGCGCCATCTGCTGCATGTGGTAGTCGAAGATCTGGTCGGCGTCGTGCAGGGCCGTGCGGTAGGCGATGGAGGCCTGCGCCAGCGCCGCGATGGTGATGGCCGCCAGCAGGAACCACAGCAGGCGGCCCCGGAGCGAATGGGTGACCTTCATACCTTCGGGACCATGTAGCCAACGCCGCGCACGTTCTGGATCAGGTCGCTGCCCAGCTTCTTGCGCAGGCCGTGGATGTAGACCTCGACCGCGTTGCTGGAGACTTCATCGCGCCAGCTGTACAGCTTTTCCTCGAGCTGGGCGCGCGACAGCACGGCCCCGGGACGCGCCACCAGGGCTTCCAGCACCGCCCATTCGCGCGCCGACAGCGACACCGGCGCGCCGTCGACCAGCACTTCGCGGGTGGCGGGATTGACCGAGATGTTCTTGTATTCGAAGACGGGTTCGGCGCGCCCGGCGGCGCGGCGCAGCAGCGCGCGGATGCGCGCCAGCAGCTCGTCGAGATCGTAGGGTTTGAGGACGTAGTCGTCGGCGCCGGCGTCCAGGCCGGCGATGCGCTGGGCCACCGAGTCGCGCGCGGTGGCGACCAGCACCGGGGTGCGGTCCTTGCGCGAGCGCATGGAGCGCAGGACGTCCAGGCCGTCCTTGCGCGGGAGCCCAAGGTCGAGCAGGACGAGGTCGTAGTTCTGGTTCTGCATCAGGGCCGTGTCGGCCATTTCGCCGTCCTTGACCCAGTCGACGGCGTAGTGCTCGGCCCTTAACAGGTCGAGCACTACTTCGCCGATCATCGTATCGTCTTCCACCAGCAATAGCCGCATGAATTCCCCGTTCTTGAAACCAGCAGGTCGAGGACGCTACGCTTCCTTAACCGATCCGCACTGGAATGAAGATTCTGTCACTCCCGCGCTGGATCAGCAAGGCCACAGACTTGCTGGCTTTCGCCACCATGTCGCGGACCTGGTCGACGGAATTCACCGCGCGACCGTTGACTGAAATGAGCACGTCGCCCGGCTCGATGCCCGCCACCGCGGCGGCGCCCGAGGCGTCCTCGATCACGAGGCCGGCGGCGATGCCGCTCTGGCGGCGCTCGACCGGCTCGAGCGGACGCAGGGCCAGGCCCAGCCTGGCGCTGTTGTCCTGCACGTCCGCCAGCTCTTCCTGCTGGCGCTTGCCTTTCTCGGAGGCGTCGCCGAGCGTCGCGTCGAGGCGCACCAGCTTGCCGTCGCGCCAGACGTCCAGGCTGACGCGCTCGCCAGGCTTGGCAAGGGCGATGATGCCCGGCAGGTCGCCCGAGGACACGATGGCCTGGCCGTTCACGCGGCGGATCACGTCGCCCGACTTCAGGCCGGCGCGTTCGGCCGGGCCGCCGCGCTCGACGTTCGAGACCAGGGCGCCTTCCGGCGACTCGAGGCGGAAGGAATCGGCGAAGCCCTGGCCGACTTCCTGCACGCTCACGCCCAGCTTGGCATGCTGCACCTTGCCGGTGGCGACGATCTGGTCCTTGATGCGCACCGCCACGTCGATCGGGATCGAGAACGACAGGCCCTGGTAGCCGCCGGTCTGGCTGTAGATCTGCGAGTTGATGCCCACGACTTCGCCGCGGGTGTTGAACAGCGGGCCGCCCGAGTTGCCGGGGTTGACGGCGACGTCGGTCTGGATGAAGGGCACGGCGCCGTCCGGCAGCGAGCGGCCGGTGGCGCTCACCACGCCGGCGGTGACGGTGCTTTCCAGGCCGTAGGGCGAACCGATGGCCAGCACCCACTCGCCCACCAGCAGCGAACGCGATCTGCCGATCGGCGCCACCGGCAGGTTCTTGGCGTCGATCTTCAGCACGGCCACGTCGGTCTTGGGGTCCGAGCCCAGGACCTTGGCGCGGAATTCGCGGCGGTCCTGCAGCTTGACGATGACCTCGTCGGCGCCTTGCACGACGTGGGCATTGGTCAGGATGACGCCGTCCGGGCTGACGATGAAGCCCGATCCGGCGCCGAAAACGACCGGCGCTTCACGACCACCGCCGCCACCACCGTAGCGCGGGTCCTGGAACTGCCGGAAAAACTCGTAGAACGGGTGGCTCGGGTCGAGGCGCGGCATGCCGCCGCGATTGGCGGCGCGGCTGGTGCCGCTGACACGGATGTTGACCACGGCCTTGCCGTTTTGCGCAGCGATGCGCGTGAAATCAGGAAGCGTCACCGTCGCCGCGGGGGCGGCCGCTGCAACTGCGGGCGCGGGCGCGGCGGCCGGCGCGGGGGCGGCTGCGGCGGGCGCAACCTCGGCTGCAACGTTGTTGTGGTTGACGGCAATGGCACCAACCGCTCCGCCAATGACGCCCGCGGCACACAGGGCCAGCGTCATGCGTTTGGCGGTGATGGCAGGTTCGTTAGACATGTATGAGCTCCTGATGAAAATGTCGATGGTGTGGATGATCGATGGAGCTAGTTTCCCGCATGAGCCTTAGACCATGCTTAAGTTGGCAAGAGCGCGCCTTAGGACAGGCTTAAGGACGGGCTAACTCATCGGTTCAACAAGCAAAAAGGGCGCCCCGTACCGCGAGCGCCCTTCTTTTAATTGACTACTACGGCTTCCACTGCCTGCTTAGGCGGCGTCGCGTTGCTCCAGAGCCTGGACGTTGCCGGTGTTACCCAGCGCGTCCGCGATGGCGATCTTGCGCGGCTTCAGGGCCTCGGGCACCTCGCGCACCAGTTCGATGGTGAGCATGCCGTTGTCGAACGACGCAGTGGTGACCTTCACGTGGTTGGCCAGCTGGAAGCGCTGTTCGAAATCGCGTGCCGCGATGCCGCGGTGCAGGTAGGTACGCTGGGTCTCGTCCTTCTGCTTGCGGCCGGTGACGTGCAGGCTGTCACGCTCGGTCACGATCTCGATCTCGTCGCGGCTGAAGCCGGCGACGGCCATCACGATGCGGTACTTGTCTTCGCTCACCAGTTCGATGTTGTACGGCGGGTAGCTCGGCTCGCCACGCTGCTCGAGCAGG
>CAMPHU010000002.1 GCA_946886065.1 uncultured Massilia sp.
GGAAGTAGTTGTGGCCCACCTCATGGATGATCACGCCGATCAGGCCGTACTTGGTGCGCTTGGAATAGGTCAGCTCGCCGGTCTTCTTGTCCTTGACGGGACGCGGACCGTTGAAGGTGATCATCGGGTATTCCATGCCGCCCACCGGGCCGTTGACCGAGATCGACACCGGATACGGGTAGTCGAGGGAGTACTTGTTGTACTGCTCGATGGTGTGGACGATCGCGTGGGTCGAGTAGCGCTCCCACAGCGGGTTGCCTTCCTTCGGATAGTAGGACATCGCCATCACGTCGACGTTGCCGCTCTTGATGCCCTGGGCGTCCCAGATGAACTTGCGGCTGGTGGCGAAGGCGAAGTCGCGCACGTTTTTCGCCTTGAAGTGCCAGGTCTTGGTGCCGCTCGCGCGCTGCTTTTCCCGCGCTTCCGCTTCCGCCTGGGTGGCGATGATGACCGGCTTCTTAGCCGATCGGGCCTGCTTCAGGCGCTCGCGCTGGGCGGCGCTGAGGACCTCGCCCGGATTCTGCAACTCGCCGGTGGAGGCCACGATGTGGTCGGCCGGGACGGTGATCTGCACGTCGTAGTCGCCGAATTCCAGCGTGAACTCGCCGGCGCCCAGGAACTGCTTGTGCTGCCAGCCGTAGACGTCGTAGTAGGCGGCCATGCGCGGGAACCACTGGGCGACCTCGAACAGGTCGTTCTTGTCGTCGAACTTCTCGTAGCCGGAACGGCCGCCGAGCACCTTCTGCTCGTTGATGTTGTAGTTCCATGCGACGCTGAACGACACCCGCGCGCCCGGCTTGAGCGGCTGCGGCAGGTCGATGCGCATCATGGTCTTGTTGATGGTGTAGGGCAGGGCGCGGCCGCCGCTGTCCTTGACGCTGGTGATGTTGAAGCCTCCCGGGAAGTCGGCGGCGGTCAGCATCGAGCGCATGCCGTCGAACTTCAGGCCCTCTTCCGGGCTGCGCGGCTTTTCCCAGGCCTGGCGCGAGGCCACGGTGGCGCTCTGGCGCGCGTCCGAATCCGGCTTGTAGATGTTCTGGTCCAGCTGCACCCACAGGTATTTCAGGGTGTCCGGGGAATTGTTGTAGTAGGTGATCGTGCCCGAGCCGGTGATCGCGCGGCGCGCTTCGTCGAGGGTGGCGCGGATGGTGTAGTCCGCGCGCTGCTGCCAGTAGGCGTGGCCTGGCGCACCGGATGCGGTGCGGATCGCCCCCGGGGTCGGGAGCAGTTCATCGAGCTGGCGGAACTTGTCGTCGAAAGGCGCAGCTGCGAAAGCCGTGGCGGTAAAGGATAAAGCCGCCAGGACAATGGGCAAACGAATCATATTTCCCCTGGAATTTTAATTGGTATAGGAAAAACTATTCTAGCTTTACCCATCCGGCAATTGTTCGGGGGATTTGTAAAAAAGCTGATACATCATACATATGCTGTATTTGCGCGATCCAGGGCCGTATTGACGCACCCTGCGGACCGCGCCGGGCCGCTTATTTTGCGCGCCGGTAGGGCAACTCGGTGGAGCCTGCGAGGAGGTGGCCGCTGTCGCCATCGAGCGGACGCAGGTCGATCTGGCGGCTCAGGATGAACAGCAGCTTGTCGGACTCGGCATACAGGGGCTCCCACTGGCCCTCGCGCAGCGCCAGCATCAATACGCCGTCGCGCTCGGCGATCTCGAACTTGCCCCGGCCCGGTATGTCGTAGCGGCCTTCCAGCGATTTGCGCTGTGCGGGCGGCAGCGTGACGGAGGCACGCAGCTTCGTCGCGTGGCTGGACCAGCCGTATTCGGCGGCGATGGCCCGCATCACGCTCTGCGCCAGCGGACCGCCGTTGTCGCCGTTGGTCATGACGATGGCGCCGTCGCCGTGCCCGATGAAGGCGTACAAGGAACTCTGGAAGCCCATGTTGCTGCCGCCGTGGCCGAAGGCGGGTTCGTCCTTTTCGACGTCGATCTCGACCCCGAGGCCGTAGCTGTTCTTCACCGGGGTGAACATGGCGCGCGTCATCGGCTGCGTCAGCAGGTCCCTGGCGCGGCCCGCCGCGGCTTCCTGCAGCGCGATGGCGAACTTCGCCAGGTCGGACGGCGTGGTCCACAGTCCGGCGGCGGCCATCTCGGGATAGGTATAGGGGCCGCCCGCGTAGGGCTTGCCGCCGCGGTCGTGCGGCTGGGCGGCGCGCGCCCGCCAGGCGGCCGGCAGCGGCTGGGCGAAGGCGCTGTCCTTCATCCCGAGCGGCGCCAGGACCAGGTCCTTCATCAGCGTGTCGAAAGGCTTGCCGCCACGGTCGACCATGGCCTGCTGCAGCACCGTATAGCCGCCGCCGGAATAATCCCAGGCGCTGCCCGGCGCAGCTTCCACGCGCACGGCCCTGGTGTTGGCCGGCGCCTGTCCGTCCAGCACCTGCGCCAGGGTCGGCACCGGCTTGTCCGCCGCATAGCCGGGGAAGCCCGACACCGTGGTGCCGGCCGTGTGCGACAGCAGCTGGCGCACGCTCGGCTTGCCTGCTCCCGCCGGCAGCTTCCAGCTGGTGAGGATGGTGTTGACGTCGGCGTCCAGGTCCAGCTTGCCCTGCTCGGCCAGGCGCAGCGCCGCCAGCGCCGTCACCGGCTTGCTGATCGAGGCCGCCTGGAACAGCGTCTGCGGCGTCACCGCCGGTCCCCCCTCGTGGGTCACGCCGAAGCCGCGCGCCCAGGCCAGCTTGCCGCCGCGGATCACGGCCACGCTCACGCCGGGGACGTTCAGGCGGCGCATCTCGTCCTGCAGGCGGCTGGTCTTGACCGGCTGGCCCTGGAGCGCCACGGCGGGGCGCAGCCCCTGTTCGATGCGGGCGATGGCGGCATCGTCGGCCCAGGCGGCGGGAACAAGGGCCAGCCAGCAGGCGGCGGTCAATCCAGGGACGGCAAGGCGTCGGGCGGTCATGCGGTTCTCCATACTCGTTGACGGTAATGCAAGGAGTATGGAGACCGCGGCCCGATGTGGCAATGCGCTGCGGGTAGTTCAGGCGACCGGCATGCTGAAGGTGAACGAGGTCCTGCCTTCGGCGGAAGTGACGCGGATCGCGCCGCCATGGCCGGCGGCGATCCGGTCGACGATATACAGTCCCAGTCCCAGGCCCTCGCTGCCGGGGCGCGAGGACGCGCGCCAGTAGGGCTTGAACAGCTGGCCGATCATGGCCGGGCTCAGGTCCGGACCTTCGTTGGTCACGCGCAGGATGAAGCTGGGGCCGTCGACGGCGGCGGTGACGGTGATCGGCCGCTGCGGGTTGCCGTGCACCAGGGCGTTCTTGAGCAGGTTCGACAGCAGCTGGGACAGGCGCTGCGGATCGCAGCGCAGCGCCAGCCGGGTGTCGATGGCGGTGTCGACCTGGCGGCCGGGGTAGACGCCGCGCAGCTCGTCGACCACCTGCTCCAGCACCATGCCGATGTCGTCGCGCTCGCGCAGGTCGAGGGCGATGCCCGACCCCATGCGCCCGCGCGTGAAGTCGACCACGTCGTCGACCAGGCCCGCGATGCGCCGGGCGCTGCGGCGGATGCGTTCCACCAGCTGGCGCGCGCCCGCGTCCTCGACCCGGCGCGCCAGGATTTCGGTGCCGCTCAAAATCGCGCCCAGCGGGGTGCGCAGGTCGTGGCCCAGCACGGCGATGAACTGCTCGCGCAGCTCGGCCGTCTCGCGTTCCGTGAACAGGGCGGTGCGGGCCGCGCGCAGCGAGCGTTCGGATTCGAGCTGGTTCGAGATCAGCTCCGCGAACAGGGCCAGGGTCGCGGCGGTGGCGCCGTCGGAGAGGCGCGCCGGTTCCGGATCGAGGCCGCACAGGGTGCCGAAGTAGAAGCCGTCCGGGCGGAAGATCGGGATCGAGAAGTAGCTCTGGAAGCCGTAGATGCGCGGCGTGTAGTGCTCGCGGTAGCGTTCGCTATGGCGCACGCTGTCGATGATCACCGCCTGGCGGGTGGCGTGGACCTCGCTGCAGATGGTGGTGTCGACGTCGAGCGTGTCGCCCGGGCGCAGGCCGAAGTCGAGACGGTCGTGCACCGCGCAGGCGGTCCAGGACGACGCGGTGACATGGGCGATGGCGACGAAGCGCAGCCCGGTCATGGCGGCGACGGTGTCGAGAATGCGTGGAACAGCGCCTATGCCCTGTATTTCGCTCACATGGTCGGCCACGTGAGTTGGAACATCCCCAAGAACGCCGTCTTCCATGATCGCCGTCCGTTTATAAATTGTAATTATTACATCATAGCATTAGCATGCCGATGGAATACAAGCACTTTTTTGTTACACCAGCCAGCGGCCGTCCGCGTACACCTTTTCCTCGCCCAGGTAGACCGCGTCGGTCACCGCGAACACGTCGATGTGGTAGCGCGCGTCCTTGCGCTTGAAGCCCGGTTTCGGATAGACCCCGTGCTTGGCGCCGAGCGAGAGGTGGATGCCGCACATGCGCTCGTAGGTGCCGATGTCGTCCACCCGGCGCTCGCGCGTGAAGGCGCGGTTCAGGCCGAAGCCCAGTTCGCGCACCCAGACCTCGCCCTCGTCGGCGCGAATGATGTCCAGCACTTCCTGGAAGGCCGGCGTGGCGTTCTCGGCCGCCACCACGCGGCCCCTGGCGATCACCAGGGTCACGGGCGTGTCCGGGCGGTTGGAGCGGTAACGGGTGTCGCCGAACACGTGCACCTGGACCCGGCCATGCACCGCTTCCAGGTCGAGCGCTTCGGTGAACACCTCGCCGATCGGGAACTGGCCGCCCACGTTGTTCATCCCGCTGTAGTCGCCCACGTTCAGCTTGGCCGGCTCGAAGGGCGAGGCGAAGTGCAGGACCTCGCCGCCGCCTTCCACGCGCGCGTGCGGCACGCTGTCGATGCGCGCCTTCAGCGCGCGGCCGGTGCCGCGGAAGTAGGCCGGGTCGTAGGCCAGCGCCTCGATGTAATGCCCGGCCTGCGCTCCCGGCATGCGCGACAGGTGCACGTGCTCGATCACCTTCAGGCCCAGCTTGAACAGCTCGACCCGGATGCGGAAGCCGTCCAGGCGGAAGTTGGTCGACTGCACCAGCACCACCAGGTCCTTCGCCTGCATGCTGCGGAAAGCTTCCAGCACCGCCTCCGGCGTCACGCTGTCGAAGTCGATGAAGCGGGCGTCCGGCAGGTTGCGGCGGTAGGCTTCGAGCAGGGCGCGCGACAGGCCGGTGCGGGTGTCGAAGACGACCAGGGCGGCGTGGCCGGGGCCGTGTTCGACGGCGATCGAGAGCAGGTCGGCCAGGTGCGCGCAGGCGGCGTCGGCGGCGTGCGGGGGCAGGTCGCCGGAGGAGGGCAGGTCGGAAAGCATGGGGAGAGTCGGCAAGCCAGGGAGTATCCAGCCCGTCATTATACGGTTTCGGCCCGGAAGTTCCGCTGAACGGCCCGCTATTTGATCCCGGCAGTATCACTGCATGCTACCCCGTGAACGGCGCGCCGCGCGGCAGGTGGCGGCGCTATGATTTGATCAACAACAACGGCCTCGACAGGCTTTGTTTCGGCAAATCACATGGCATGCGAACGGGAGTGGAAGTGGCTTACCGATGGGAAACGCCTGCCAGCATCTGGCAGGAAGACGAGAAGAATGGGCAGTTCGAACTGCTGGCCACCGAGGGCCTGGGACGCATCGACTGGCAGTCCCATGCAGGCGCGCGCCTGCCGGACGTCGCGCGCCTGCTCGGCGCCTCGCTGCCGGCGGGCTGCGGCTGTGCGCCCATCTATCCCGAAGGCTTCGCCCATTGCCCGCATTGCGGCCGGCCTTTGCAGCGCCTGAATGGCCAGCCTGCGCGCCAGCCCGGCTGGTGGGGGCCGGGCGCGGACCAGTCGCTGCCGCGCCATGTGCCGCATGGCTTGCCGGTCACCTCCCTGGCGCTGGGCGACAGCCTGGAAGAGCGGCCCGCCGCGCCGCAGGTGGGCCGGGCCGAGCGCGGCATGCCGGCGCCGCCCAATGCATGGTGCGTGTTTGCCGCCGCCGCTTATGGCTTTCCCGAGCAGCGCCTGCTGGCGCTGGCGCCTGCCCGCGGCGTGCTGCAATACTGGGACCCGCTGGCCCAGTTGTGGCACGTGCTGGCGCCCGAGGACGGCGCCGGCAGCCTGGCCTTCACGGCATCGGCATATGCATGGCTGCCCGCCGAGGGCGGCGACGGGGGCAGGCGCGGCGAAGTGGGGCTGGTCCCGACCGCCGCCGGCCTGCAGCGCCTGTGGATCAACCCGCTGAGCGAAACCTACCGCCTCGAACCGGTACTCGACGCGCCGGTGCTGGCCGCGCCCGGCATCATGCGCCGCCACCTGGCCTGCCTGGTCGGCGCGCCGGGCAATGTGCACCTGTGGAGCGCCCGCACCGACCTGGGCGAGGCGCAGCAATATGCCTGCCCCGATCTGCCGGCGGCCGGCTGGTCGCGCCCCTTCGGCTACGACGGCCGCCTGTGCTGGCTGCACGAAGCGGGGCAGCTCGCCTGGCGCCCCGGCGACGCGCCGCAATTCCTGCCCTGGCCGCCGGAATGGCAGCCGCGCCTGGCCTTCGGCGGGCCGACCCAGAGCCGCGACGGGCGCCTGTGGCATATCGGCCATGACGGCCAGGGCTATTCCTTCCTCGAACTGGGTGCGGAGCAGCCGGAGCGGGTCGGCATCGACGGCGCGCGCCTCGGCTTCGCCAACTTCCTGTTCCGCCGCGGCCATCCGGTGGTGGACGAGCCATGGTCGGCCGAGCACGTCGAAGACCAGGGCCAGGACGATACGCTCGTGGTGCCGCTGCTGCGCAGCTTCAACAACAACCGCAGCCAGCCGAGCGGACTGGTGCTGCGCCTGCACAAGTACACCGGCCGCGCCGAAGACGCCCTGGAGGACCGTGTGATCCAGCGCGTGACGGTCGAATGGATCGGCCGCCGCAACGTGATCCTGGACGAGATCGCGCGCCTGGCGCGGCCGCTAGCCTGCGTGCCGCTGGTCTACGACAACTGCCTGTGGCTGCACCATCCCGACTGGAACCAGATGCGCGGCTGGCGGCTGGACGAGCTCGCGTGATGAGGACGCCATTCCCCACGCGGTTGCCGAAGCTCGCGCGCATGCTGCCCGCGGCCGCCCTGGCGATCTTCCTGGCCGGCTTTCCCGCCTGGGCCTTCGCCATCCCGCACGTCTTCCTGGTCCAGAATTCCGGCTGGATGGAACCTTTCTACAGCGACCCGCAATCGCAGTTCAAGCCCTTGGTGGGCGCGCTGGCGGGCAGCGTGGTGCAGCCGGGCGAGGCGGTGGTGCTGGCCGCCTTCAACCAGTCGCTGCCGGGCGCGCCTTCGCCGCGGGCGCTGCTGTCGTTCAAGGCGGGCCAGGACTCCGCGCAAAGAATCACGCAGGCCCTGCGCGGCCTCGATACCGCGCGCAAGCCGGGCAGCCGCGCGCTGGCCGACACCGACCTGGGCGAAGCGGTGCAGGCCGCCCTCAGCCAGGCGCTGGGCGGCAAGCCGGGCATCGTCTGGCTGTTCACCAACAACCGCAACAGCCCCAACAACGACCAGGCCACGGCGGCGCGCAACCGCGAGTTCTACCAGCTGATCCACGGCGGCGCGGCGATCGCCAAGGCGCTCGCCTTCCCGCTGCGCATGCCGGTCAAGGGCGAGCATTACAGCGCCAACGGCCTGATGGTGTACGCCTTCGCCGCCGGCGCCGAAGGGAGCAGGGCGCTCGACGCGCTGCTGGCCGCCGGGCGCGTCGAGCGCGTGATCACCGAACCGCCCGCGCGCCTCAAGCCGCTCGACCGCGACACGGTGCGCCTGGCCCCGCGCAAGGTGGAGAACGCGGCGGGCGTGCGCTTCGCCACCGCGCCCAACGGCGTGCTGCGCGCCGACGTGGCGCCGGACGCGCGCCAGCCCACGGCGCGCATCGAATGGAATCTCGAGAACACGATGTATCCGTACACGATTTCCTCGGCCACCTTGAGCGCGCGTTCCGTGCTGGGCGGCGAGGACCGCCCGATCACGCTCGCCGGCAGCCGCGTGAGCGCGCTGGCGCCGGGCAGGCCGGCCCCGCTGGGCTCGACCATGACCCTGCCGGTGGCGCAGATCCCCGACAAATGGTCGCTCGAGGCCATGAAGTCGGCCGGCTCGGCCTATGTGCTGCCCGGGACCATCCAGCTGCACCTGGCGAACCAGAAGCTGGAGCTGTCGCAAGCCTTCCGCCAGCGCATGGCGGACCTGTTCCCGGGCGACCCGCTGCCGGACATCTTCATTCCGCCCGCGCGCGTGCAGGCCTCGACCGCCGTGCTGCCGGTCGAGGTGCGCGTGCACTATGGCATGGGGCCGCTGCTCGCCCTGGGCGGCGCGGGGCTGGCGCTGCTGGCGGCGGCGGGCGCCGCGGCCTACGCCTACGCCCGTCCGCGCCTCGCCCACGTCACCGTGGAGGACGAGCTGCGCACCATGCGCGCGCGGCCGGGCACCACGCAGCCGATCTACGACAAGGCCGGGCAGCAGGTCGCCCAGCTCAAGACCACCCTGTTCGGCCACCAGCTGCTGGACCTGCGCGAAGGCGCGCAGGTCAGGCTCGGCCGCTAAGACGAGAGGACCATGATGCAAGGAACCCAGCCACCCGCCGCGCCGTCGCCCGCCGATCCCGGCTTCAAGCTGCCCGAGGAATCGGCCTCGCCGCAAGACACGCTGCCGCGGACCGCGCCGGACACGGCGGGCCGGCCGGTGGAGGTGGTGCCGGGCACGCAAGACATGCCGCCGGCCACCGACACCTCGACGCGCGACCTGGCGATCGGCGCCGTGGTGTTCGTGATCCTGCTGGTGGTCTACTTCTTCGTGCGGAACGCCTTCGTGCACCACCTGGTGGTGCGGCGCGTGGCGCCCTCGTCGGCCGGCACGGCGGGCTGGCTGCTGTTCATCGGGCTGGGCTTCCTGTCCGCGGCGGCGGTGCTGGCCATCATCAACGCCAGCCGCTACCTGAGCTTCGGGGTCATGGGGCCGCTGGTCATCGTCGGGGTGGTGGCCCTGGTCGCGGCGCTGTTCACCGGCCGCCGCTAAGGCAGGCCGAATCAAGTACACGGAAAGAGAATCGATATGGCAGATTTCCCCAAACCCGGCAGCCTGGGCGCCAAGACCGAGCTCAAGGTCGACCTGCGGCCCACGCTGTTCATCGGCGCCGGCGGCACCGGCATGGAAGTGATGATGCGCATCCGCCGCCGCATCCTGTCGGCCGTGTGGAACCGCCACCATCCGACCCGGGTGGAATCCATCGGCGACTTCCCGGTGGCGCGCTTCCTGCACTTCGACCTCGACAGCAATGCCGTGATCGACGAAGGCAAGTCGCAGCGCACCGACCCCTGGTACGAGCTGGTGCGCCTGAGCGACGAGGAGCGCCTGGTCGAACCGCTCGACCTGCCGCAGTACCACGAGTCCGACGACAGCCTGGCGCGCTTCCCGCTGATCGAGAACTGGATGCCGCTGCGTCCCAAGAAGCTGCGTTCGCTGGGCATCGATCCGTCCAAGGGCGCGGGGCAGATCCGCGCGCTGGCGCGGCTGTACTTGTTCGACAAGTACCCGAAGCTGCGCGGCCGCATCAAGGGCGCGCTCAATTTCCTGAGCAGTAACGCGGGCATCGAGCGCAAGGAGAACTACCAGCGCCTCGGCCTGCAGGTCGACACCTCCAAGTTCCGCATCGTCGTCATCGCTTCCGCCGCCGGCGGCACCGGCGCCGGCAGCGCGATCGACCTGGGCTGGCTGTCCAAGGCCATCGCGCGCCAGGAAGTCTCGGACAGCCAGGTCGACCTGGTGCTGTTCATGCCCTCGGGCTACGCCAAGGCCAACAAGGAGCGCACCGAAGCCAATGCCTACGCCACCCTGATGGAGCTGGAGACGGCCATGCGCGACATGAACGCGCGCGTGCACTGGATGGAGCCGGACAGCATCGCGGGCACCGGCACGCCCTTCGACGACGTCTACTTCGTCGACACCGCCAACCTGGCCAACAAGGCCACCCTGGACGTCAAGGACGTGTACCAGATGGTGGCCGACACCCTGTTCGAGGACTTCGCCTCGGCCGATTTCGCCAACCGCAAGCGCTCGGTGGCGGTCAACCAGCAGCAGCACAAGCTCGGCCCCTACAACCCCAAGGTGCCCGAGGCGCGCTTCGGCGACATGCGCCTCTCGTATTCCAGGGTGTACTCGGCCTTCGGCCAGTCGGTGCTCGACACCCAGCAAAGCCTGGCCGAGGACATCCGCGCCTACGAGCTGGCCGGCTTGATGGTGAAGGCCTTCTTTGGACTGGTCAGTACCGACGGGACGGCTGCGCGGCGCGCCGGCGACCAGGAACGCGACAGCTTCATGCGCGAGCAGATGGACATGGCCGAGCGGCCCTTCGACGAATTCCCGGACTTCCGCAAGGGGACCGTGGACGTCACCGCCTTCCCCGAATACGCGCTCACCAATACCCTGCTGCTGGACCGCGACGGCCGCTCGCTGCTCGAGCGCGTCGAGAGCAAGGTCCAGCTCGAGATGGACCGCATCATGGCCTCCTACGAGATCCCGTTGTGGCGCGAGAAGGTGGCCGAGCTGCTGCCCAACCTGGAGCGCGACGCGATCCGCGAGGCCGGCGCCACCGCCGAGACCAGCGAGGACCGCATCAAGCGGCATACCGGCGAATTGCTGGGCCGCCTGAAGACCCGGGTGCGCGACCGCCTGTACGCCTTGCTCGACGACCGCAAGCAGGGCGGGCTGGAATTCGTGCTTTCCCTGCTGGAGCAGGTCAAGGCGCGCCTGCTGCAGCGCGACCTGGCCAACGCCGAGCGCAACGGCCGCCGCTACCGCGACATCCGCGACGCGCTGCGCACCCGCCAGGTGGAGGAATCGCTGAACAACCTGTCGCAGGCGTCCGGGCGCATGTTCGGCAAGGAGGCCCAGGCGCGGGAAGTGATGAACCACCTCAAGCGCGATATCGCCGACTACCTGCGCTTCCACCTGCTGGCGGTGTCCGCCGGGCAGTCGATCGAGGTCATGCGCGGCATGTCGGCCTGGCTGGGCGACCCGCAGAGCACCGACCAGCACGGGCAGGCGCAATGGAGCGGCATCGCCGGCGAATTCCAGGAAGGCCGGCGCCAGGTGCAGGCCATGCTGGCGGCCGCCGACCAGCGCATCAGCCAGCTGCGCGCCGACGCGCGCCAGGAGCACGCCACCTATATCAAGCTGGCGGCCGACACCACGCCGCCGCCGGTGCGCCTGACGGGAGACGTGAGCGCCTGGAGCGAGGAAGTGCTGCTGGAGTTCGGCGGCTCGGCGCGCCTGTTCCCGCAGCTGGGCGACGAGCGCCTGCGCTCCGAGCTGCTGCTCAAGCTGTTCCGCCGCGCCCAGCTGCAGCTGTCCAGCCAGGAGCTGGAGCAGCCCGAACCGGTCGACCCGCTGCTGGAACGCCTGGGGGCGCTCACCCCGCAGGAACGCCAGCGCATCTTCGGCGAATGGATCCGCAGCGCGATGCCCTGGGTGAACGCGCGCTTCTCGGCCGAGTTCACGCCCGCGGCCGACCAGTTCAAGTGCTTCATCGGGGTGGGCGACGTGGGCGCCTGGCGCAAGATGGAAGCGGAGCTGCGCGCGGCGGTGCCGACCGGGTACTTCCACGGCGACCTGGTCTCCATCGTCAACACCGGGTTCACTGGGCGCGCGGTGTGCTACATCGAGCTGTCGGGCTACCCGATGACGGTGCTGCGCGGCCTGCCGACCTGGCGCGCCTCCTACCAGATCGAGAACCCGAAGATCCCGACCCACCTGCATTTCGACGCCACCCGCTTCCGCCATCCGATCTCGCCCTCGATGGATGAGCTCAACCGCCTGGCGGACGACTACGAGTGGTACCTGCAGGCGATCGCGCTGGGCGTCATCCGGCGCAAGGCCGACCTCGGGGACCGCGAGGCGAGCTTCCAGCCGCGCGGGCAATACCTGTTCGAGGTCGAGCCGGGATCGGGCGAATGGCTCCAGATCGGCAACGAGTACGCGATCCGTTCCAACGGCCTGCCGTCCTACTACCGCGAACAGGTGATCGCCGCCGTGCAGGCGCGCCTGGCCGGCATGGGGCCGCACCAGCTGGCCCTGCTGGCGGCCCTGATGCGCCACTACCAGCTGCGCGTGTACGAGCCGCGCCTCGAAGTCGACGAGACCGGCGCCCAGCTGCCGTCGCCCTCGCTGCCCAACATCACCGCGCGCCGGCTGTACGACCAGTGGATCCGGCGCGCGGCCAACGCCGACCCCGGCCTGTCCCCCAGCCAGATCGAAACCGCGCTGTCCGGCATCGCGCAGTGGACCGAGACCGTGCCCGGTTCGGCCGGCGATGCCTACAGCTGGGAAGTCGAGCGGCCGGTGGACAAGCGCGTGATCCTGCCTGATTACCTGGCCAGCGACGACCGGGCCGCCGAGGTCCTGCAGCG
This sequence comes from uncultured Massilia sp., assembly GCA_946886065.1. Next base: position 12,402 of record CAMPHU010000002.1, read on the forward strand.
CAAGGCCCGGGCGCCGTCGATGCCCGCCCCGGCAGGCCTCAACCGCTACAAGCTGTTCCTGCAGGGTGCGCAGCGCGGCCCCTATACGCAGGACGAGCTGGCCCAGATGGCGGCGCGCGGCGAGATCGAGGCCGGCACGCGGGTGTGGGACATGCGCTGGAACCCGAAACTGGACAAGTGGAGCACGGTCGGCGCGCTGCCGGAGCTGGCGCCGCTGCTGGGCGCCGCGATCCCCGATCCGGACGACGGCGTTCCCGATCCGGAGTAAAAGGACCGCATGGCTCAGAACGAAGCGATCTACCGATGCATCAACGCCGCTTGCGGCCGGAGCTTTCCACGCGCCGTGAATTTTTGCCCGTGGTGCGGAACGGCCCAGCGCGCGGCGCCTGCACCTGTGCCGCAGCCGGGCAGGGCGGCATGGGAGGGCATGGCTGCGGCCACGGCAGCCGCGCCGCCTCCTCAGCCTCCGCCACCACCTCCACGGCCGCCATCGCCCGCATCGCTACCTCCCGCCGCTGCGCCTTCCGCACCGGCGCCGCAGGCGGCTCCTGCACCGTCCGCGAAGAGCAGCCTGGGCGCCAGGGCCGCGGGCGGCGCAGCGCCCGGCGCCAAGCCGCCCGGGCGCCGGCCCGTGCGCCTGCGCTGGTGGGCGCTCGCCCTCGGCCTGCTGTGGCTGGCCTGGCTGGTGGCCAATCCCTCCAAGGCCCTGATCGAGCGCCGTATGGACAAGGCCGTGAGCCTGGCCAAGGAATGCAAGGCGGGCGAGGCCCAGGACGAGCTGATCGCGCTGCGCGAGACGCGGGCGACGGCCGAGCAGCTGACCCAGGTGCAGCGGCGCCTGAACGACGCGGCCAAGGCCTGCACCCGCGCCGAGCAGCGCCGCGAGGCCTGGTTCGAGACGCGCGGGGCGGTGCAGAAGCTGATCAAGGCCGATGACTACGACAAGGCGCGCCTGCGCCTGGCGGCGTTCACGCGGCGCTGGGGCGAGGACGCGGAGACGCGGGCGCTGAAACAGCGCATCGACGAGGGCAGGCGCGAGCATCCGCTGGCCGACCCCTCGCGCGGCGGGCAATGAGCGGCTGTAGCGTCAGCCGCCGGAACGGGCGCGGGTGTATGCTGGCGCCAGGATGACAGCAAGGAGACCGGGATGAAGACGAGCATGGTGGGCGCGCTGCTGGCGCTGGTCGTGCTGGCCGGCTGCGGCCGCAACGAGGAAGACATGGGCCCGGCGCAGAAGGCCGGCAAGGTGCTGGACGAGGCCGGCGCCCGGGTGTCGGACACGGTGAAGGACGAGCTGGCCAAGGCCGACCGCGCCGCGGAAGAGGCGCGCGAGAAGGTCGAGGATGCGACGCGCGACGCCAGCCGCGGGCTGGACAGGGCGACGGACAAGATCGGGGAGAAGGTCGAGGAAGCGGGGGAGAAGCTGCAGGACAAGAAATAGGCGGGCGGCGAAGCCCGCCGCCCCTCGAAAGACGGTGCGCCGGCTTATGCGCTGGCGATCCGCAATTCCTTCCACTCGCCCAGCACAACGGACAGGTCCACCTGTCCCGCGCGCCATGCGCGCTCCAGGTTCTGCTCGATCTCGTCGATGCAGGCCTTTTCCGGATCGGCGAAGCCGCGCACGCCATAGGCGCGGTTGCGGCCGTGCGACTTGGCCAGGTAGAGCGCCATGTCGACCAGGTTGACCGCGCGTTCCCACGGCAGCACCTGTCCCCCGACCGCGATCGGGAAGGGGGCGTAGCCGATCGACACGTTCACCGTCAGTTCGCCCTCGCCATACGGCACGCGGATGGAGGCGATGCCGTTCAGGATGCGCTGGGCCACTTCGTCCAGCCCGCCGACCGGGATCGTGGGCAGGTAGGCCAGGAATTCCTCGCCGCCCCAGCGCACGATCATGTCGGTCTCGCGCAGGATCTCGCGCAGGCCGGCCGCGATCGCGGTCAGCACCGTGTCGCCGGCCGCGTGGCCGTAGGTGTCGTTGATGTGCTTGAAATGGTCGACGTCGAGCAGGAACAGGGCGCCGGCCTGCTCGTCCCGCGGGCCGTGCGCGCCCGCGCCCTGTCCTGCAGCACCGCGCATGAACTCCAGGAAGTGGCGGCGGTTGTACAGGGCGGTGAGCGGATCGCGCACGCTCTGCTGCTTGAGCTCGCGGTTCTTCTCGTGCAGCGCGGCGTTGGCGTGGCGCACCTTGCGGTACAGCAGGCCGACCACGGCGGAAGCCAGCGCGAACACCACGGCCAGCAGCCACCAGACGCGCTGCTGCAGGCGGCGGTTGTCGAGCTCGGCCGACTTGATCTGGTTCTCGCTGCGCAGCAGTTCGATCTGGCGCTGCTTCTTGTCGGCCTCGTACTTGGTCTGCAGGTCGAGCACGGCCTGCTGGCGGCGCTGCTCGAACAGCTCGTTGGAGATCTTGCGCTCGCGGTGGTAGGCGTGCAGGGCGCCGGACAGGTCGCCGGCGCGCTCCAGCGCCGCGCCGTATTCCTCCAGCACGGCCTGCAGCTCGGGCTTGTCGCCCAGGTCTTCATAGCCCGCCAGGCCGGCCTCGATGTGGCGCTTGCCTTCCACCAGGCGCCCGAGCGCCATGTAGGCCTGGCCCAGGTTCAGGCGCGCCGTGATTTCCAGGCCGCGGTCGTTGAGCTTGCGCGCCGCCTGGATGGTCTGCTCGGCGTAGTTGGCGGCGTTGCGGTAGTCGTGCAGCTTCAGGTAGCAGTCCGACAGGTTCACCAGGGTATAGGCGACCATCGAATGGGCGCCGATCTTGCGCTCCAGGGCCAGGGCGTCCTGCAGCGCCATGAGGCCGCGCTGGTACTGCCGGGCGGCCATCGCCAGACCGTATTCGGCGTCCTTGAGCGTGGCCATGCGGCCGGGTGAATCCGTCTTCAGCGCCGCCGTGGTGGCTTCCTCCAGCACCTTCAGGCCCGCTTCCGGGTCGCGCAGCAGGCCGTACAGGCGGGCCAGGGAATTCAGGGTCATCACGATCTGCACCGGGTCGCCGGCCTGGCGCGCCAGCGCCGCCGCCGTCTGCAGGCGGTCGAGCGCCGCCGGCAGGTTGCCTTCCTCGGCATAGGTCTCGCCGGTGGAGATGTGCGCGCGCAGGCGCAGGTCGAAGTCCTGGGTGGTCTTGGCCAGCTGTTCCGCTTCCCGGATCAGGCGGTGCGACTCCGGCAGGCGGTGCTCGCCCGATGCGATATAGCCCTTGCGCAGCAGGCCCTTTGCGAGCGCGACCTTGTCATTGTGCGCGCGGCCCAGCGCGATCAGTTCTTCGGTGGTGGCCAGCGCCGCCTCGTTGTGGCCCAGCACGTACTGGGCGCTGGCGAGCTGGTTCAGGAATTCGGCGCGTTCGGCCAGGGGCGCGGCGCGGCCTTCGGCCTCGATCGCCCGCAGCATCGGCAGGGCGCGCTCGGGGACGAAGCGGTTGACTTCGCGGATATCGGCCAGGCGTTGGGTGAGCGTCGCGCCATCGCCGGAATACGCCGGCGCCGCATGCAGCGCGGCGCAGAGCGACGCGGCCAGCGCGAGGCTTCGGGGTTGCGCGGCAGCGCGGTGCAGGGCAGCGAACATGGATCGGGTCTCGTGGCGCCGGGAGGGTTCCAACAGATTTCGTTCTGAATTTATTAGGATTAATTATAGGCCTGTTGCAAACGGGAAATTCCACTTTCTCATCAATTGTCACCAAAATGACACAGCGGGGCGGCGGCCTTCGCCGTGGCCGCCCGGTGCAGCCTGACCCGCGTTTCTACCGTTCGTCACGAAAGCCCGCGTCACCGCCGGAAGGCTTTCTCTATACTGGTCCCTCACGCATGGCAGAGGGAGCAATGCAATGTGGACATCGAGCTGGGCAAGATGGGCAGCCGTGCTGGGCTTCGCGCTCGGCGGCTTCTTCGACGGCATCCTGCTGCACCAGATCCTGCAGTGGCATCACCTGCTCAGCCTGGTGCGCGGGATCGGGGACTTGCGCAGCCAGGTGCTGTGGGACGGCTACTTCCACCTCTTGATGTATGCCGTCGCGCTGGCCGGCCTGTGGGGCCTGTGGCGCGCGCGCCAGGGAACGGGTGTTGGCTGGGGCTGGCCACTGATGGGTGCGCTGCTGATCGGCTTCGGCGCCTGGCACGTGGTCGACGCCGTGCTGTCGCACTGGCTGCTCGGCATCCACCGCATCCGTGTCGACAGCGGCAATCCGCTCGCATGGGACCTGGCCTGGCTGCTTGTCTTCGGCCTGTTGCCCCTGCTGGCAGGCTGGAGGCTGATGCGCCGTGGCGGACCGGAGCTGCGCGGCTCCCCCGCCGCCATGCTGCTGCTCTGTGCGGCCACCGCGGGCGCCGGGGCCTGGGCCCTGCAGCCGCCCGAAGGGCAGGACGCGGGCGCCACCGTCGTCTTCCGTCCCGGCGCCACCCCGAACGATGTCTTCGCCGCGCTCGATGCGGTCGATGGACGCCTGCTCTGGAGCGACCGGACGATGGGCGTGGTCGTGGTGGCGGTGCCGCAAGAGCGGCGCCGGGAGTTGTACCGGCATGGCGCGCTGCTGGTGAGCGGCACGATGGCGCCGGCCGGATGCTTCAATTTCAGCCGGAGCTGAGTCCCGGGCGCCGCAGCGCGAGGCGGGCTGGCGCAAGGGCGATGCGTGGCCTATGCTGAATCGGTGGCGATGCGGAAGGGAGGCGATCATGGCCAATACCGAATGGAACATCAGCGGTCAATACTATGAGACCTGCAGTTGCGATTTCATTTGTCCCTGTGTGCCGGGACAGCTCCAGGCCAGGCCTACCAAGGGCTCGTGCACCTTCGCCATGGCTTTCCAGGTCGAGCGCGGCCGCTTCGGCGAGCTGCCGCTGGATGGGCTGGGATTTGCGCTGCTCGGGATGACCCCGGAAGAAATGGCAAAAGGAAATTGGACGATCGGACTGATCGTCGATGAACACGCCAGCCGGGAACAGCGCGAGGCGATCGAGGCGATCGCCAGCGGCAGTGCGGGCGGCCCCATTGCTGCGCTGTCGGGACTGGTGGGAAGGTTTGCGGGAACCGAAACCGCCTCCATTCGCTTCCAGCGCGACGGGCACAACTGGTCGGTGACGATCCCGGACCGGCTCGACATGGCGGCGGCGGGCGCGATGGGCCTGGACCCCCGGGCCACGGAACCGATCTGCCTGGACAACACGGGCCATCCGGCCGCCGACCGCTTCGCGCTGGCGCGCGCCACGCGCAGCCATGTCGATGCGCTCGGACTGAAATGGGACGATATCAGCGGACAGAACAATGGCCAATATGCGCCTTTTGCTTGGCAAGGTGCTTAGGCTGGGAAACGTCCGCCACGGCGCGGGCGCCTGGCCGCCAGGACCGGCCGCACCGGTGGCCGCACGCGACAAGGTCCTGATCCAGGGCTGCATCGTCGCCGTCATGGCGCTGGCATGGGCCTATCTGTTCTATCTCGATGGCCGGATCCTGCCCGGCACGCCGGAAGAAGCGATGGCCGCCCATTGCGCGCCGGCCGACGTGGGACTGGGCTTCCTGATGTGGTCGGTGATGATGGTCGGCATGATGGCCGGATCGGCCATGCCGGCCATCCTGCTCTTTGCCGGCGCCCAGGCGCGCCGTGGCAAGGCGGCCCTGTTGACGCACAGTTTCCTGTTCGGTTCAGGCTATGCGCTGGTATGGATCGGCTTCAGCGCCGTGGCGGCCCTGGCGCAGGCGGCGCTGCACAATGCCGCCTTGCTGTCGCCGGCGATGGCGGCGTCCAGTACGCCGCTGAGCGCAGCCATCCTTTGCATGGCGGGGATCTATCAGCTGAGCCCGTTCAAGCAGGCCTGCCTGGCCCATTGCCGCAGTCCACTCGGCTTCTTCCTGGCCCATTGGCGGGACGGCAGGCTGGGAGCCATACGGATGGGCGTCCGCCATGGCGCCTATTGCCTGGGCTGCTGCTGGGCGCTCATGCTCGTGCTGTTCGTGGTGGGCGCGATGAACCTGGCATGGGTCGCGGCGCTCGCGCTGCTGGTGTTGCTGGAGAAGACGGGGCCGGCCGGCATGCTGGCTGCACGCCTGGCCGGGATCGCGCTGGTCGGATGGGGGCTGGCCTTGCTTGCGGGTGCCTAGCTTGCTGCGGCGGACACTTACCAGACCGGCGTCGTATGGCGCCAGGCCGGCAGTTCCTGCACCCGTGCGAACCACGCGATCAGGTGCGGATATCCTTCCAGCGGCAGGCGCGCCTGTTCCAGGTACATCAGCGGGGCCGCCACCGCGTAGTCGGCCAGGGTGAGCGCGTCGCCCACCAGCCAGCGGCGCTGCGCCAGATGGGCATCGGCCACCGCCGCCGCGCGGTGCAGGTCGGCGGCGCCGCGCGCCAGCTCCACCGGATCCGGGCCGGCGCCCGTGACGATCCGCTTCCAGATGTTTTCCCACGTGAGCACGCCGACCGCCGGCGAGAAATGCTGGCCTGCCCAGAACATCCAGCGGTGCACGTCCGCGCGCGCCACCGGGGCTTGCGGGTAAACGGTTTGCCCCGGCGTCCGGTCCGCCAGGTACTGCATGATCGCGCACGATTCCCACAGCACGAAGTCCTTGTCGACCAGGACCGGGACCTTGCTGTTGGGGTTCATTTCTTCCAGGCGGCGGCGATCGCCTGCGCTGCCCAGGTTGATCTCGACCAGGTCGAGGGCGACGCCGAGGTGATCGGCCGCCATCGTTACCCGGCGCGAGTTGGACGACAAGGGATGGTGGTAGAGCTGCATTGCTGTCTCCTTCAGGTTGGATACGGCAATGCTAGGCAAAGGCGCTGACAGATCCTGTCAGGAGAGTTCCTGGATGCCGCATTCCTGGCGCCACTGGCGCAGCAGCTGGTGGCGCGGCGTGGGGTAGCGTTCGGCGCTCGGCTCGGCCTGCACGATGCGGTCGATGCGGAAGTGGCGGATCGCGCCGCGCAGCTCGCACCATGCGGCCAGCACCCGGCGGCCCTGGAAGAAGGCCAGCGCGAAGGGCCAGACGATGCGCTGCGACGCCGCGGCCTGCTCGTCGCGGTAGTCGATGCGCAGCTTGCACTGGTGGCGGATCGCCTCGCGCGCGGGCTGGATGAACGGATCCGGCCCGGTCTGCTCGGGGCCGGCGGGCACCCACAGGCTGGTGTCGGCCATGTGGTCGCGCAGGTCGCGCGGCGTGGCGGTGGCGATCTTGGCCAGCGCGCGCTCGGCGGCGGTGCTCAGCGCGGCGTCGCCCTGGTGGCGTACCCAGCGCGCGCCCAGCACCAGGGCCTCGAGTTCGTCGCTGTCGAACATCAGCGGCGGCAGGAAGAAGCCGGTGCGCAGCATATACCCGACGCCGGCCGAGCCTTCGACCGGGGCGCCGAGCTGGGCCAGGGACTTGATGTCGCGGTAGATGGTGCGTTCGGACACGCCGAGCTGCTCGGCCAGGGCGCCGGCCGTCACGGGACGGCGGTTGCCGCGCAAGGCGTCCATCAGTTGGAAAAGGCGTCCTGTGCGGCTCATCGTGCTCCTATGCGTGGCGGGGAACGAAGATGATATCGGGCTCGCCGCCGCTGGGCAAGAAGCCGCCTGCTAGTCAGCCAGGTGGCGGTCGATGAGGGACGCCACCCGTCCGGCGAAGGCGCAGCCGACATCGTGGTCGCCGTGGGGGAAGACGTGCAGTTCCGCCTGCGGAAGCAGGGAAGCCAGGCGCTCGCCAGCCGCGAGGGGGCTGATCGGGTCGGCGTCGCCCCACAGCAGCAAGGTCGGAATGCGGAGCCGGGGCAAGCTGGACGAGAGATCTTGCTGGTAGCTGGCGAACCAGTCCGGCAAGCCGGGATGGGCGGCGCGGACGGCCGGGCGCCAGTCCTGGGCGCCGAGCGCGGACATCGGCAGCCCGCCCGAGGTCGCGCTCAGCACCAGATGGGTGATGAGCTCGGGCTTGCGCAGGCTTGCCAGCAGGGCGACGACGCCGCCCATCGATTGTGCGATCAGTGCGCCGGGACGGTCGATGTGCTCAAGCAGCCTGGAAGCCAGGTCGTCGAGGCCGCGAACAGCCGGGTCGGGTGGAATACCGCCGAAGCCGGGCCAGCTCACATGCACCTGCGGGGCAGGATGGGCCAGCAAGGCGGACGCGGGGCGCCAGAATTCCGTACGGCCGAGCGCGCCCGGCAGGAAATACAGCGCGGACGGCGCGCCCACTCAGCCGGCCAGGCGGCCGAAGACTTCGCGCGCGGCCAGGCCGCCGCCGCCGATCAGCAAGGCGAAATACAGGATGGTAAGGACATTGCTGATGTGACCCAGCAGCACGCACACGCCGTCACGCTGCAGCAGGCCGATGGCGAAGAACAGCAGCGCCACAGCCGGGAAGGTATTGCTGAACGGGATCAGGCCGAAAGGCATCATCAGCAAGACGGCGCCCAGGATCAGCGCCAGGTTGTTCAGGTGCTGGATGGGACCGTCCGCGACCAGCCAATGGATGCGATCGGGACGGCTCACCTTTTCGAGCTTGTACAGCAGGGGCAGCGCCTTGCGCAGCACCGGGCGCAGCTTCTTGGTGCCGATGTGGCGGTGTTTCAGGCTGGACGGAATCCACAGGTCGCGCCCGAACAGGCGGCTCACGCCGATCAGGAGGATGGCGGCGCCGAACACCGTGCTCACGCCGGGGATGGAAATCGGGATCAGGAACACCAGGGTCAGCAGCGCGGTCAGGATCAGCAGGCCCTCGCTGCCGACGCGGTGGATCAGCTCGCTCAGGGTGATGCCGGTGGGCGGCAGGGAGCGGACCAGGGAGCGGAGCTTCAGGGAAAGCGGTTCAGCGTGCATTGCGTGGACTTCCGTCGTGCTTGATGGGGGTTCATGGGGCGGACATCGCCGGTGCGTGCGCATCTTCGGGTGGCCGGCCGACAGTATAGTGGAGCGGAGGCCGGGACCGCTTGCACGCTTGGCCGCAGCGTCACGAAAACCCCACAACACGTCGCAAAAGCGATGGAAAAGCGTCACCGGCTTGTCATTGCCACAACGAGCGCCACCAGCTGGTCTTGCCGCGCAAGTCCTTCAGGGTTTCGAAAGGCGTGGCCTCGAAGCGGGCGTCGTCCTCGTCGTGTCGGTAGCCGGAGAACTCCTTGGCGAGGATGAGAGGGATGTCCATATGATAATGCCCCTCGAAGTGTTCGCTGTCCATCGGCTCCACCTGGGCCAGCAGCTCGTGCAGGCGCCCGGGGACTTGCCCCTTGCAGAACACGTTCTCGGGATCGTCGTCGCTTTCGTAGCGGACTTCCCACACCTGGCGGCCGTCCTGCCACAGCGCGCTGGCGACGAAGCCGACGTGTTCCTCGATGTCGCAGGACAGGGCCTGGCAGGCGGCGGACAGCCTGGCCATGCAGTCGGCGCCGACGATGCGGTGCCCGCTGCCGCGCGCCGCGACGAGGAAGGCGCCGTCCGGCAAGGGATGGGCGACGACGCCGTCGAAGGGATAGCTGCTCTCTTCGTCGGTGTGCGCAAGCTCGAGCCGCGACAGGACTTCGTCCGGCTCCAGCCCCTTCACGGCGACCCAGGACAAGGCGATGCCCATCAGGCTTGTCCCATGTTGTATGCAGTGTTCATGGTGACAGCATAGCGAAACCAGGCCGCGGGAAATCCTCAGTTTGTCACAACCGGCTTGGCCGCGGCTACTGGGCCGCGATCTGCTGGAGCAGGTAGAGACGCTGGTACAGGCCGCCCTCGATGCGCATCAGCTCCTCGTGCGCTCCCGCTTCCGAGATCCTGCCGTGATTCAGCACGATGATGCGGTCCGCCTCGCGGATGGTCGACAGCCGGTGCGCGATCGCGATGATGGTCACCTTGCCGCGCAATTCCTCCAGCGCCTGCTGGACGATCTGCTCGGTGGCGCTGTCGATGCGCGAGGTGGCCTCGTCCAGCAGCAGGATGCGCGGCTCGCCGGCCAGCGCCCGCGCGACCGCCACCAGCTGCTTCTGGCCCGAGGACAGGCGCGAGCCGCCTTCGCCCAGCTGGGTATCGTAGCCCTGTTCCAGCGCCGCGATGAAGCCGTGGGCGTGGGCGGCGCGCGCGGCCGCCTCGATGCGCTCCATCGGCAGGCCGCGGCCCATGTCGATGTTCTCGCGCGCGCTGGCGGCCAGGATGAAGGGGTCCTGGGGCACCAGTCCGACCTCGTTGCGGAAGCGCTCGTTGCCGATGCCGGCCAGCGGCAGGCCGCCGATCTCGATGCTGCCCTGGTCCGCGGTGTAGTAGCGCAGCAGCAGCGACAACAGGGTCGACTTGCCGCTGCCGGTATGGCCGACGATGCCGAAGAAGGCGCCTTGCGGAATGTCGAGCGACAGGTCGTGCAGCACCGGCTGGCCCGGCACGTAGGCGAAGCCCAGGTGGCGCACCCGCACCGCCGGCGCATGCGGATCGGCGGACGCCTGCGTGCCGCTGCGCCCCGGTGCATGCTCCGGCGCGCCCTCCTCGTCGAGCAGGGCGGCCACGCGCGAGGTGGCGACCACCGCCTGCTGCAGGCCGCTGAACTGCATGGTGATCTGGATCAGCGGTTCCACCACGCGCGCGATATAGCTGATGAAGGCGTACAGCACGCCGACTTCCACCGCGTTCATCTGGCGCTGGCCGAAGCCGTAGATCACCACCGCCAGCAGCACCACGTTGAGCAGGTCGAGGGCGGGACGCAGCAGCAGGGCGTTGGCGCGCAGCTCGGCCAGGCGCGCGGTGTAGTGGGCGCGGTTGGTGCCCAGGAAGCGCTCGCCGAAGCGGCTTTCCGCGTTGCTGGCCTGGAGCACGCTCATGCCGCCGATCGATTCCGCCATCTGGCCGTTGATGTCGCTGCGCAGCGCGCGCGCCCTGGTCACCGCCGGCGCCGACAGGCGCTGGTAGAGCCAGACGATGCCCAGCACCGCCGGCACCAGGGTCAGCACGATCAGCATCAGGCGCCAGTCGAGCCAGGCCATGGCGATCAGGGTGCCGACCAGGACGATGCTGCTGTCGAGGATCACGAACAGCACCTGGATGTACAGGGTCTTGACCGCTTCGGTGTCGTTGGTCACGCGGCTGACCAGCTGGCCGGTGATGGCGCGGTCGAAGAAGGCCATCGGCAGGCGCAGCACGTGGCCGTAGACCCATTCGCGCAGGCGCTGCACCGAGCGCATGGCCACGCCCGACAGCCGGATCAGCTGCAGGTAGCGGATCCAGGACGACAGCCAGCCGGTGACCACCAGCCCGCCCAGCAGCAGCGCCATGCGCGGCCAGTCCAGCGCGCGCGGCAGCAGGTGGTCGTCGATCAGCGCCTTGCCCAGGATCGGGCCGATCACTTCGAGCAGGGCGGCCAGGGTCAGCCACAGCACGGCCCAGACCAGGTGGCGGCGCTCGGGATCGGCCGCGCGGCGCAGCAGCCCGAAGGCGCGCCGGGCCTGGACGCGCATGTCGGCGCTGTTGCTCGCCGCCTTGTTCTCAGCTGGCTTCAAGGCTGGCCTCCAGTTGCTGGTAGCGCCACTGGCTGGCGTACCAGCCATCCAATGCGAGCAGTTCGTCGTGGGTGCCTGCTTCGGCGATGCGGCCGTCGCGCAGGACGATGATGCGGTCGGCGCCCACCACGGCCGACAGGCGGTGGCTGGCGATGATCGCCGCCCGTTCCGGCCTGGCCTGGCGCAGCTCGGCCAGGTGTTCGAGGATGCGGGTCTCGGTGCCGGTGTCCACCGCCGACAGGGCGTCGTCGAGCAGCAGCAGGGCGCTGTCGGCCAGCAGCGAGCGCGCGATCGCCACGCGCTGGCGCTGCCCGCCGGAGAGCGTGATGCCCTTTTCGCCGACCGGGGTGTCGTAGCCGTGCGGGAAGCGCAGGATATCGTCGTGGATCGCGGCCATCCTCGCGGCCTGCTCGATCTCCGCGCGCGAGGCGCCGGGGCGGGCCAGCGCGATGTTCTCGGCGATGGTGGCCGAGAACAGGAAGGACTCCTGCGGCACCCAGCTGGTGGCCGCGCGCAATGCACTCAGGCGATACGCCTCCAGGGGCTGGCCGGCCCAGGTGACGCGGCCCGCCTGCGGCGTGGCCTGGCGCAGCAGCACCCGCAGCAGGGTCGATTTGCCGGCGCCGGTCGGGCCGACCAGGCCCAGGGTCTGGCCGGGTTGCAGCGTGACCGACACCTTGTCCAGCGCCGGCTTCCCTTGCTCGTGGTAGGCGAACGTGACGCCCTCCAGCTTGAGGGCGCCCTTGCCGACTTCCTCCAGCGTGCCCTTGTCTTCGACCGTGAGCGGGGCGTCGAGCAGGGGCTGCAGGCGCGCCAGGCCGGCGCGTCCGCGCTCGATCAGCGACAGCACCCAGCCGGCCGCGAACATCGGCCAGATCAGCTGGCCCAGGTACATCGTGAAACTGGTGAGCGCGCCCACCGTCAACTGGTTCTGCCACACCAGGTAGCCGCCCAGGCCCAGGGTCAGGCCGGTGGCGGCGGTGAGGGTCAGGCCGACCGCCGGCTCGTAGGCGGCTTCCCATCGCTTGGCTTCCAGGCTGGCGCCGGAGGCGTGTCCCGCCAGCTCCGCGAACTGTTGGGCGCTGCGCTGTTCCAGGCCGAGGGCGCGCAGGGTGCGCACGCCGGACAGCGATTCCTGCACGTGGTCGTTGAGCGCCGAGAAGCGCTTGAGCGCGTCGGCTTCGGCGGTATGGATGTGGCTCGAGATGCGCCAGAAGGCGTAGGCCATCAGCGGGAAAGGCAGCAGGGCGATGGCGGCCAGGCGCCAGTCGACGCCGAGCGTCATGATCCCCAGCACCATGAGCAGGGTCAGGGTGCCGTCGAAGCCGGCCAGCATCGCTTCGCCGGCCGCCATCTCGATCGCGTCGATGTCGTTGGTCGCCAGGGCCATCAGGTCGCCGGTGCGCTGGCGCTGGTAGAAGGCGGGGCCCTGGCTGGACAGGCGCGCATACAGCCGGGTGCGCAGCTCCACGCCCAGCTTGTAGGCGGCCGAATAGAGGCGGATGCGCCAGCTCACGCGCAACACGTAGATCGCCAGCCCCAGGCCGAGCAGCTGGGCCAGGCCCACCAGCAGCGCGCGCTGGTCCAGGCTGTGCGCCGCCAGGCCGTCGATCAAGGCGCCCACCTTGCGCGGGATGAGGATCGTGCACAGGGCGACGCCCGCCAGCATCACCGCCGACGAGGCATAGGATTGCCAGTGCCGGCGCACGAAGTCGCCGATCAGCCTTGCCAGACTCATTGTAGTTCCTGATTGCTGCCCGAAAAATAAAAGCGGGCCGAAGCCCGCTAGTGTAGTCGGTTTGCCAGCGCGCTGCAGCGCCGGTCGCGTCCGCTTTTACTTGCGGCGCTTGCCGCCCTGGGCAGGCGCCGGCTCGATCTTCGGCAGCTCGACGGCGTCGCTCGCGGAGACCGGCGCGGACAGCGGATGCGGCACCACGGCGGCCTTCGGTGCGCCCTTGCCGGCCGCCTTGGCGATCGGCTTGGGTTCGGCCACCGGCGCCGGCTCCTCGACCACGGCGATGGTCTCCGCCACCACGGCCGGTTCCTGCGATTCGACGTGTTCCTGGAGGTAGGCGGCCAGCTGCCCGGTTTCCGCTTTCACGGGTTCGGCGACGGTCTCGGCGACGGCCTGCACCGCCTCCTGCGTGGCCTGGACTGCCGGCTGGACCGCCTCGGCAGCGGCTGCCGGCGCAGGCGCAGGCAGCGCGGCGGGAGCCGCTGCGCCGCGCAGGGCCTGGGCCTGGACGCCGCTGGCGATGCTGAACAGTTCGCGGCCGTAGGTGAACAGGCTGCGGAACTGTTCCTCGGCGTGGCTGCGCAGGGCCAGTTGCAGTGTCGGCAAATCCTGCGGGCTGGTGGCGGCGAACAGCTCGCGCACGGCTTGCGAGGAGCGCTCGACCGAATCGCGCGAGGTGGAGAGGTTCAGGGCAAGGACCCGGCTGGCATTGTCGAGGGCCTGCCTGGTCACGGAACGGAACAGGGCGAATTGCGCCTCCAGCTGGGCGGTGCGTGCTGCGGTCAGTTGCTCGGGAAGTGAAGTCATGTGATTTCCTTGTCGGTCAAATTATGGCGCACTGCAATATAACTAGTGTATCCACGATTTGACGGTGTTGCAACGCACAATCGCAAGCCATTTGTTTTGGGTAATATTGCGTAGCAGCATTAACACCGCGGCATTGTTTTCTAATTGCATTATTTGGCGTCAGCCCTGCTGCAAAATCGCTACAATCGGCTATCCCAAGAGAAGGAGTGGCCATGGATCTCGTGATTCGCAACGCTACCTTGCCGGACGGTAGGACCGGTATCGACATCGGCATCGACCAGGGCCGCATCGCCGTCCTGGAAGCACGGCTTCCCGCCAAAGGCGCCAGCGAGATCGATGCCGAAGGCGATCTGGTCAGCCCGCCCTTCGTGGACGCCCACTTCCACATGGACGCCGTGCTCAGCTACGGCCTGCCGCGCGTGAACCGCAGCGGCACCCTGCTCGAAGGGATCCAGCTGTGGGGCGAACTCAAGCCCCAGCTGACCCAGGACGCGCTGGTCGAGCGCGCGCTGCGCTATTGCGACTGGGCGGTGGCGCGCGGCCTGCTGGCGATCCGCACCCATGTCGACATCTGCGACGACCGCCTGCTGGCGGTGGAAGCCCTGCTGGAAGTACGCCGCCGGGTGGCGCCCTACCTCGACCTGCAACTGGTGGCCTTTCCCCAGGACGGCGTGCTGCGCAGCCCCAGCGCCTTCGCCAACCTGCGCCGCGCCGTCGCCATGGGCGTGGACGTGGTGGGCGGCATCCCGCACTTCGAGCGCACCATGGCGCAGGGCGCCGAATCGGTGCGCCTGCTGTGCGAATTCGCGGCCGGGCAGGGCCTGCGCGTGGACATGCATTGCGACGAGAGCGACGACCCGCTGTCGCGCCACATCGAGACCCTGGCCCATGAGACCCAGCGCCTGGGCCTGCAGGGCAGGGTGGCCGGCTCGCACCTGACCTCGATGCACTCGATGGACAACTACTACGTGAGCAAGCTGCTGCCCCTGATCGCGGAAAGCGGCGTGGCCGCGATCGCGAATCCGCTCATCAACATCACCTTGCAGGGCCGGCACGACACCTATCCCAAAAGAAGGGGGATGACGCGGGTACCGGAACTGCTGGCGGCCGGGGTCGATGTTGCCTTTGGTCATGATTGCGTGCTGGACCCCTGGTACGGCATGGGTTCCGGGGACATGCTGGAAGTGGCCCACATGGGCCTGCACGTGGCCCAGATGACGGGGCTGGAGGCCATGCACCAGTGCTTCCTGGCCGTGACCGAGACCCCCGCCCGCATTCTGGGCCTGGAGGATTATGGGCTGGCGCCGGGCTGCCATGCGGACCTGGTCGTGCTCGATGCGGGGTCGACAGTGGAAGCGATCCGGCTGCGGGCCGCGCGGCGCCTGGTGCTGCGGCGCGGCCGGGTGGTGGCGGAAGGGCCGCGCGCGCACTCGCGCCTGATCTTGCCGGAAAGGCCAGCGCTTGTCGATTTCCGCCAGGAATCCCAATCTGCGCACGATACGTGAAATTCCCGGCAGTTTGGGGCAGAATAGGCGGCTTTATTGTTCGCACACCTCTCCTGACTGCCGTGAAAGACATCCAGATCCGTCCTGCCCAAGAAGCCGACTTCGAGGCGATGTGGAGCATCTTCTGCGCCCACGTCGCCCAAGGTGAGACCTATACATTTACAACCGCGACCTCGCGCGAAGCCGGCCACAGCTACTGGCTGGGGCCGGGCGTGCAGAGCTATGTGGCGTCCCTCAACAATACCCGGCTGCTGGGCATGTACCGGCTGGTGCCGAACCAGGTGGGGCGCGGCCATCACGTGGCCAATGCCTCCTACATGGTGAGCCCGTCGGCGCAAGGCGTCGGCGTGGGGCGCATGCTGGGCCAGCACAGCCTGGACGAGGCGCGCCGCCAGGGCTACCTGGCGATGCAGTTCAACCATGTGGTGAGCACGAATACCGCCGCCATCCGGCTGTGGAAGCGCCTGGGGTTCTCGATCGTCGGCACCCTGCCCAAGGCCTTCCGCCACAAACGGCTGGGCTATGTCGATGCCTACGTGATGTACCAGCTGCTGCAAGACCCGGAGCACTGGCCGACGGCGGACGAATGATGGAGATCCTGCGCACCGAACGCCTGCGCCTGCGCACCGTGCAGGAAGAAGACGCGAATTTTTACCTGGAACTGGTCAACGATCCCGATTTCATCGAGCACATCGGCGACCGCGGCCTGCGCACCGTGGAGGATGCCCGGCGCGCCTTGCGCGACGGGCCGCTGGCCATGCACGCGCTGCGCGGCCATTCGCTCTATGTGGTGGAGCGCCTCGAAGACGGGACGCCGGTCGGGCTGAGCGGCCTGATCAAGCGCGACAGCCTGGACGACGTCGACATCGGCTATGCCTTCCTGCCGCGCTGGCGCGGCCAGGGCTATGCCCTGGAGGCGGGCCACGGTGTGGTGCGGCATGCGCGCACGCTCGGCATCCGCCGCCTGGTGGCCATCACCTCGCCGGCCAACGCGGCCTCGATCGGGCTGCTGCTCAAGCTCGGCCTGCGCTTCGAGCGCCAGGCCAGCCTGGTCCCGGAGGAGCCCGCCGTCAACGTCTACCTGGCCCACCTGGCGCCGCTGGACGGATAAGAGGGCTGCGACGGCACCGGGGGTGGCGATGTTAGGATGGCGCTGTCGCCCACCATCGCACACCCAGGAACCGATGCCGATCGCCGAGCCCGCTCCCAACGCGCCTTTCTTTATCGTCCTCAATGCCGGTTCGGGCCATTCCGAAACCGAGCTGCGCCGTTCGACGATCGAGGACGTGATCCGCGGCGCCAGGCGCCTCTGCCACCTGGAAGTGGTCGACGAGCCCGAGCGCCTGCAGGACATCGCGCGCGGCATGGCGGCGCGGGCCCAGTCTGCGGGCGGCATCCTGGTGGCGGCCGGCGGCGACGGCACCATCAACACGGTGGCCCACGAAGCGGTGCTGGCGGGCTGTCCTTTCGGCGTGCTGCCGCAGGGTACCTTCAACTATTTCGGCCGCACCCATGGCATTCCGGAAGACCTGGCCGAAGCCGTCTATGCGCTGCTGCGGGCGAAAGTGGAACCGGTGCAGATCGGCGTGGTCAACAACAAGATCTTCCTCGTCAACGCCAGCGTCGGGCTGTACCCCAAGCTGCTGGAAGAACGCGAGCACGACAAGCGCCAGTTCGGCCGCAGCCGGGTCGTCGCCTTCTTTTCGGCCATCAAGACCGCGCTGCGCCCGCACCGCCACCTGCGCATCGAACTGGAGCTGGACGGGCAGGTCAGGCGCCTGCGCACCACGACCCTGTTCGTGGGCAATAACCGCCTGCAGCTGGAACAGGTGGGCATGGAAGGATTGACCGAAGCGGTGGAGGAGGGGCAATTGGTGGCGCTGGCGCCCAAGCCGATGGGCAAGCTGGGGCTGCTGGCGCTCCTGATCCGCGGCGTATTCGGCAAGCTGGGCAGCGGCGACGTGGTGGCCTTTGCCTTCAAGCGCATGAGCGTGCGTACGCCGCGCCTGTACGGGCGCAAGCGCATGAAGGTGGCGACCGACGGCGAGGTGACGAAAATGCCGATGCCGCTTGAGTTCCGGGCCGTCGAAGGCAAGCTGGCCCTGCTGGTGCCGGGACGGTCGCGCGCGGCGACGCGTCCCGTGGCGGGTGAAGCAGCAACTATTTGACCCGGACCAGGCGCAGCCCGTAGATGTCGAAGCGGTTGGACGGCCCTTGCGCGCCGCCCGCCGCGCTGAAGCTGCTGTTGCTCTCCAAATAGCTCATGTTGTAGAAGTCGCTGAGCTCGGCGCGGTAGCTGCCCTTGCGCAGTCGTGCCGCCAGCGGCGTCGAATACACCGTCGGCGTATCCGCCTTGGCCAGCGGTGCATGCGGCAGCTGGACCACGCCCTGGGCGACGAGCTTGCCGCGCGCATCCTTGACCGCCAGCCACTTCACCCCGCCGCTGATGCCCAGGTTCACCTGGTTGGCCGCGTTGTGGTAGCGCAGCTGGACCTGGTACAGGCCCGGCCGGCTCACCTCGATGCGGTCGACGGCGAAGCGGTCGCCCGGCTGGCCCCAGTTCGCCAGGTGCGGGGCGGCGAAGCGCGCGTTCGGCGCACTGGCTTTCAGGTTGGACTGGATGCGCGCATCCGGTACGCTGATCTCGATGCCGGGATCGGCGCAGCGCGGCACGCTGTGGTGGCTGGCATTGCCCGAGTCGGCAAAGCGCGCTTCGACCGCATAGCAGGACGTGGCGCCGGCGTGCGGGTCCGTCCAGCTGCCGGCCGGCAGGCCGCTCGCGGCCAGCTTGCCGTCGCGGTAGATGTTGTAGCGGGCCTCGCCGCTGCCCTCGAAGCGCAAGCTCACGCGGCCGTTCTTGCTGTGCAGCGAAGTGATGACCGGATCCTTGGGCGCGAAGGTGGCGCTGGTTTCCGCATACGGATCGGCATTCACGCGGCGGATGCCGCCCTGGCCCGGCAGCAGCTTGCCCAGTACGATCTCGATCTGGTTGCTGTCCTTCAGCTCCGCCAGGCGCAGCGCGCCGGAAGCCGGCCTGCCGTTCACCAGGATGCGCTCGACCGCGTAGTGGCCGTCCTCGCGGCTCGCGGGCGGCAGCTGCAGGCGCACGTCGATGCGGCGGCCGTGCAGGCGCAGCTCGTGCAGGGCGATCTCGTGGGAGGCGCCGAACATCTCGCGGCGCAGCTTGGCGGTGACGAAGGGCTTCAGTTCGATGCCTTCGTCCGTGGCCGCCACGCCGAACACGTTCTGCACCACCATGCCCAGGTAGGCGCCCACGGACCACAGCTGGCGCCGCGAGTTGATGACCGGCCCGATCAGGGAGGGATTCTTCTCGTCCAGCAGCAGCGGCTGGCCGGAGAGCCATTCCAGGTTCTCCATGTTCGACATGTTCAGGGCCGCGCCGCGCATCAGGGAATCGTAGGCGGCGTCGGCCACCGGCGCATTGCCGCCCCGGACCGCCGCACGCAGGCCGTAGGCCGTCACGAAGGGCCACAGCGCGCGGTTGTGGTAGACCGGCATGCCCTGCTGCTGGGGCCAGATCACGGGCGCGCCCATCGGGCCGTGCGGATAGCGCGCCAGGATCGATTGCGCGCGGGCGCCGTCCGCCACGCCGCTGACGATGGCCAGCGCCTGGCCGAGCCAGTCGAACTTGTGCATCGGCGCGCCGTCGAAGTGGGCGGCAGTGAGGCTGCTGTACATGCCTGCGTCTTCCAGCCACAGGCGCTCGTTGATGGCGCGATGAAGCGCGTCGGCCCAGCCGTCGTAGCGCTGGCCGCGCGGCGCGTCCTGGTGCTCGCGCGCCAGGCGCGCGGCCAGGCGCAGCGCCTGGTAGTGGCCGACATTGGTCGACAAGGCCTTACTGCTGGCCATGGAGGCGAGGTCGCCCGGGATCCACGAGGCATAGCTTTGGTCGCGCCAGTCGAGGAAGGACTGTTCGCCCGTGTACAGGCCGGTGGACGCGTCGAATGCGGCCAGGCGGTCGTTCTCCAGGGTGTTGACCAGGGCCTTGAGGGCCTTCGCGGCGAAGGCCGGGCGCTCGGCGGCGGGCAAGGTGCGCAGCACTTCCTCGGCCGCGAAGGCCCAGGTGACGCGGTCGGTGCTGACCGGCCAGCTGCCGCCGCTGCCGGTGTCCTGCACGATCTGCAGCCCATCCGGGCTGCCGGCCACCTGCGGCGCCTTCGGTACGCCGGCGCGCCAGCCCGAGAGCTTGAAGTCGAGCGAGTTGCGCACCCGCTGCGGATCGAGCAGGGCCAGGCCCAGGTCGGCCGCATACGAGAGGTCGCGCGTCCACACGTAATGCCATTTCTCGCCGGTCTCGAAGCATTCGCAGGGGACAGGGGCGCCGCCGTTGTAGTTGCCGTCCTTGATCTGGCTGACCGAATCCAGGCGCATCTCGGCGCCGGCCAGCGCGAACAGGGCGTCGAAGGCCAGGTTCCCGGTGCGCACGCGCGGCAGGCCGGGCTGTTCGCTGTATTCGGTAAATTGTGGACCCGGGTCGCGCAGGCTCATGGTGGTCGAGTGGGCGTAGCGGCGCAGCGGCGCGCTGGCATCCGGCGTGGAGAAGCGGGCGCTTTCCTGCTTGCCGTCCCAGGTCGGCCAGGTGAGCGCCGCCACGGCTTCGCGGCCCGCGTGCGGATCGGCCAGCGGGCCCGCCTGTGCGGTCTCGAGGCGCTCGACGCGCAGTTTCGGCGCTTTCGCGTCGGAGGCGTCGACGGTGAAGCGGTAGGTGCCGGTCCGGCGCACGAACAGGTAGTCCTCTGGGCCCGGCTGGGTCTCCAGCACGTAGGCGGTACCGGGAGCGACGGTCACGCTCTTGTTGGCGTCGGCCACCCATTCGGCGCTCCAGTCGCCGCTGCCGACCTTGAAGGCGTGGTTGCCGGGGCTGACCAGGATGTCGGCCTGGTAGATCCCCTGGCCCTTGTGGACCAGGGCGTTGTCCGTGCCCCAGCCGTTGAAGGCGCCGCGCACGTACAGTTCGCGCGGCGCGTCGGCCTGGGCGAAGGCGGCGCCGCAGGCAAGCAGGGCGGCAAGCGACAAGACGCGGCGTTTCATGGCGCACCTTTCAGTTCGAGGATCACGGCCGCGCGGGCCGGCAGGCGCAGTTCGTTGCGCAGGTCGTAGGTCTTGCCCGTCAGGACGTCCGTGCCCGAGGCCACGCCGCCCAGCATCTCGCGGAAGCGGTCCACGCCGAGCGCCATCTCCTTCGGGTTGTTGTTGAAGGCGACCAGCACCTTCTTGCTGCCGTCGTAGCGGAAGTAGACCCAGGTGTTGTCGCGCGGGCCGTAGTGCATCATCTTCCCGTGATGGATCACTGGCTGGCCCTTGCGCCAGTTGACCAGCTTGCGCACGAAGTCCTGCGCCTCGCGCTGGCGCGGCGTCAGGCCCTGGCCGGCGAAGGCGTCGACCTTGTCGCCTTTCCAGCCGCCCGGGAAGTCGGTGCGGTAGCTGGCGTCGTTGCGCTCCTTGGTGGCGCTGGTCTTCAGGATCTCGTCGCCGCTGTAGAACTGCGGGATGCGCGGCATGGTCATGGTGAACACCAGGTCCATCCTGACCTTGTCCAGGTCTTCGCCGACCACGCTGTACAGGCGCGCCAGGTCGTGGTTGCCGGCGAACAGGACCAGGTTGCCCGGTTCCGGATACAGGTAGTCGAGCGAGACGGTCTCGTAGACCTCGTTGAAGACGTTGTAGCCGTCCTTGCTGGCCAGCGCGCCGCGCATGGCTTCGGCCACCGGGAAGTCCATCAGGCTGGGGGTGGAGGCGGTATAGCCGTCGAAGTTGGCCTTGCCGCGCTGCCAGCGCGCCACCACCGGCACCTTGGTGCTCCATTCCTCGCCCACCAGGTTCAGGTTCGGGTATTCGGCCATCAGGCGCTTGGTGTACTCGCTCAGGAAGGCGCTGTCGGAATAGCCGAAGGTGTCGATGCGCAGGCCGGACAAGCCGGCGTACTCGATCCACCAGATGTTGTTCTGGATGAGGTAGTTGGCCACCAGGGGATTCGACTGGTTCAGGTCCGGCATGCTCTCGACGAACCAGCCGCGCGTGAAGTTGTCCGCATCCTCCTTCGAGGCGTAAGGGTCCTGCACCGCTGTGCGGTGGTGGGCGGTGGGCACGAACTTGCCGCCGTAGTTGACCCAGTCCGGCGTCGGCAGGTCCTTCATCCACCAGTGGTGGCTGCCGATGTGGGACAGCACCACGTCCTGGATCAGGCCGATGCCGCGCCGCTTCGCCTCGCGCGACAGGCGCACGAAGTCCTCGTTGCTGCCGTAGCGCGGGTCGATGCGGTAGTGGTCGGTGGCCGCATAGCCGTGGTAGGAGTAGGCCGGCATGTCGTTCTCGACCAGGGGCGTCGGCCACAGCTGGGTGAAGCCGAGGCCGGCGATGTAATCCAGTTTGCCAATCATGCCCGCGATGTCGCCGCCGTGGCGTCCGCCGCCGTTCTTGCGGTCCAGCTTGTCGGCCATGCCGGCCACGCTGTCGTTGGACGGGTCGCCGTTGGCGAAGCGGTCCGGCATCACCTGGTAGATCGCATCCTTGCTGCTGAAGCCCTGGCGGGTGCGCGAGCCCGGCTCGCGCGCCAGCAGGCGGTAGGCATGGCTGGCCGTGCGGCCGGCGCCGCTGAAGCGGATGTCGAAGCTGCCGGGACGGGCGCTCTCGTCCACCACCAGGTCGATGAACAGGTAGTTCCGGTTCGGCACCCGGGTCACTGAAGCGATGCGCACGCCCGGGTAGGAGAGGGCGGGCTCGAGCTCGGCGATGCGCTCGCCGTGGACCATCAGCTGCAGCTGCTTGCCTTGCATGCCGGCCCACCAGAAAGGCGGTTCCATGCGGTCGATGGCGGGGGACTGGGCGTGGGCGGCAAAGGAAGCGCCGAGAAGGAGGGTAGCGAAGAGCTGTCTCATGATGGATGGGCTTCCATCCCGCTACGCCGCCCGTTTTCGGTAGTCAGACTACAACCGCAGGCCAGGCGAAGAAAGGGTACAGAGAGCCGCGCGTTGTTGTGTTGCCATGAGAATACTATAGAACCGGGGCAGGCTCAAAACGGCCGCTTGCAAGAAAATCTAGTCAAAGTACATCACGCTATCGAAAAAGCCACGCCGGAGCACGCTTGTTTACGACTTGAAACGAAACAGACGCACCAAGGCAGTGCAAAAAAATAACAAAATGAAATTAAATTGGGCGTTTGTAGTCGTACTACAGGTGTCTGTATGCGCCGTTGTAGCCCAAATACAACGACCAGCCCCCTATTTTCGGGCGTATTTTTGAAAAACATGCCAATATCGTAGTAACAAGCAACTCCCGTTGACAGTGCATCTAGTTTTAATACACAATCATTATCAGAACGACCAAAGCCGTTTGCTTGAGGCTGCCGTGCTGGTAACTGTCGCGCTGTAGTTTCGGGAAAAAAATTATTGGTTCTGATCAGTGAGGGGACAATGAAGATTTTCGCAACCAAGCGTGCCGCACAGGCCCGCTCCGCATTCCAGCTCAGCCCGGTAGCCGCCGGCTGCGCCGTATTCTTGTCCGCGCTCGCGGGCAGTGTTTACGCACAAGAGACCACCGGCACCACCAACACCGCCCCCGCAGCCGCTCCGGTTGTCGACCAGGCAGCTCCGGCCGAGCCGGTTGCAAAAGGTGTATCGACCGTGACCGTGACCGGTATCCGCCAGGGTATCGAAGCGGCCATCTCCATCAAGAAGAATTCCAGCTCGATCGTCGAAGCCATTTCGGCCGAAGACATCGGCAAACTGCCTGACCAGAGCGTCGCCGAGTCGATCTCGCGCCTGCCGGGCGTGTCGGTCCAGCGCGGCCGCAACTCGGGCAAGGCCGCCGACATCTCGGTGCGCGGCCTGTCGCCGAGCTTCAACGGCACCCTGCTGAACGGCCGCGAAATGGCCTCGACCGGCAACGCCCGTTCGCCTGAGTTCGACCTGTTCCCGGCCGAGCTGATGGGTTCCATCGTCATCTACAAGACCCCGGACGCCGCTGTCGTCGGCCAGGGCCTGGCATCGACCATCGACCTGCGCACCGTCCAGCCGCTCGACTTCGGCAAGCGCGTCATCGCCGCCAACTACAAGAAGAGCCGCCTCGGCGTGAAACAGCGCGACGGCCTGCCGGAAGGCGACGGCAAGCGTCTGTCCTTCTCGTACATCGACCAGTTCGCGAACCGCACCATCGGCGTGGCCTTCGGCGTGACCTCCTACGAGGAAACCGGCGGCGCCCAGTCGAAGTTCAACTCGTGGGGCGGCTGGGCCGCCGACTTCCAGGATCCGCGCGATCCGGCCAACCCGGCCGCCACGGTCAAGACGCCGGGCGGCTTCGGCTTCGACACGGAAGTCAACAGCCATGAGCGCGACGGCGCCTTTGCCTCGCTGCAGTTCCGTCCGAACCGCAACTTCAAGTCGACCGTCGACATGTTCTACTCGGCCGGCGAAACCGCCCAGAAGAAGACCGGTATCGAAGCGGCCGTCGGCGGCAACAGCGCCGGTGCCTACGACCCGAATGGCGTGATGACCAACTACGTCATCAACAACGGCGTCGCTACCAGCGCCACCATCACCAACTGGGTCGGCGTGGTGCGTAACCACTCCGAAGGCGCGGAAGACGACCTGAAGAGCATCGGCTGGAACAACGAGCTGAAGATCGGCGACTGGACCACCGCGGCCGACCTGAACTGGTCGAAGGCCACCAAGCAGGCTTCGCGCTACGAAACCTACGCCGGTATCCCGGGCAACGCCGCCAAGGACACCATCAGCTACAGCGGCTTCGACGGCGCCAACTTCACCGACGTGAAGTACACCCCGGGCATGAACTACGCCG
Source organism: uncultured Massilia sp. (assembly GCA_946886065.1). The sequence goes on from CAMPHU010000002.1 coordinate 36,688, forward strand.
ACCGCAACGTCGCGCGCCTGACCGACGTGATGGGCTGGTCGGGTGGCGTCTCGTCGCCGCAGGCCGGCTACCTGGCCATGCCGTACGTGGAAGATGAAGTCAAGGCCGTGCGCCTGTCGGCTGCGCGCGACGTCGAGTGGGGCCCGATGGTGCGCACCACCTACGGCTTCAACCACAGCGCACGCGACAAGTCGCGTTCGGGCGACGAAGGCCGCCTGGTGATCAAGGGCGGCGATCCGTTCGGCGCAGCCACCATGCCGGGCGAAGGCACCACCATGGCCGGCAGCTCGGGCATCATGGTCGCGTCGTGGGACCCGCGCGGCTCGCTCGGCACCATCTATGAGCTGGCCAACAAGGTCGACGCCGACATCTACAACAAGTTCTGGGATGTGAAGGAACGCATCAACACCGCTTACTTCAAGGGCGATGTCGAAGGCGAGCTGTTTGGTCTGGCATACCGCGGCAACGTCGGCATCCAGGCGATCCATACCGAGCAGACCGGCGGCGGCTATGCCATCGACCGCGCACGCTGCACCGGCAACACCGCGGCCACCTGCCCGGCCCAGCGCGTCGAAGAAACCGACAAGTACTGGGATGTGCTGCCGAGCATGAACCTGTCGTTCGACCTGAAGAACGACCAGGTGCTGCGCCTCGGCCTGGCCAAGGTGGTTTCGCGTCCGAACCTGGACGACCTGCGCGCCGGCCAGAACTTCGCGCTGAACACCGCGGGCCCGTTCCAGATCCTGAACGGCAGCGGCGGCAACCCGTTCCTGAAGCCGTTCCGCGCCAAGCAGCTCGACCTGTCGTACGAGAAGTACTTCGGCAAGAAGGGCTACATCAGCGCCGCAGGTTTCTACAAGAAGCTCGACACCTACATCTACCGCGCTCCGCGTGCGTATGACTTCGGTCCGTTCGTGACCCCGACCACCCCGCTGCCGGTGGGCGGCCCGTTCAATGGCTCGACCATGGGCCTGATGACCCAGCCGATGAACGGCGACGGCGGCAACATCTACGGTTACGAGCTGGCTGTGAACGTGCCGTTCGAGATGCTGACCAAGTACCTGGACGGCTTCGGCATCATGGTCAACCACTCGGATACCCGCAGCGGCATCGACCTGCCGGAAATCGGCTTCGAGAACGTGAACGGCGACATGGTCAGCATCCCGCTGCCGGGTCTGTCGCGCAAGGTGACCAACCTGCGCCTGTACTACGAGAAGAACGGCTTCCAGATCGCCGCCGCGGCGCGCAAGCGTTCGAACTTCCTGGGCCAGGTGTCGGACTACCAGGACAACGCGCAGCTGACCTTCATCAAGGGCGAGACCATCGTCGACCTGCAGGCATCGTACGAGTTCCAGACCGGCTGGCTGAAGGGCGCAAGCCTGTATGTCCAGGCCCAGAACTGGAACAACGCACCGTTCCTGGAGTACACCGACAATCCGGACAAGCCGACCAACCGTGTGGATTACGGCCGTACCTACCACTTCGGCGTGAACTACAAGTTCTAAGCTAAACGCGGTACAGTAACAACCCCTGCCGGGCTCGCGCCTGCCAGGGGTTGTTTTTCTTGAATCCTGGGGCAGGAACATGCAGAACGAACCAATCAAGGACATCGTCATCGTCGGCGGCGGCACCGCCGGCTGGATGACCGCGGCGGCCTTATCCACGGTCCTGAATGGCCGCTACAACATCCGCCTGGTCGAGTCGGACGAAATCGGCATCGTCGGCGTCGGCGAGGCCACTATCCCGATGATCCAGCGCTTCAACCGCGTGGTCGGGATCGACGAGAACGAATTCATGCGCGAGACGATGGGCAGCTTCAAGCTGGGCATCGAGTTCGTCAACTGGGGCAAGCTGGGCGACCGCTACATGCACGGCTTCGGGCGCCTGGGCCAGGACCTGGCGACGGTGCCCTTCGACCAGTACTGGCACAAGATGCGCCGCCTCGGCAAGGCCGCGCCGCTCGGGGAATACTCGATCACGCGCATGGCCGCCAACGCCAACCGTTTCATGCCGGCGCGCTTCGACGTGCCGAACTCGCCGCTGCGCGACATCACCTACGCCTACCACTTCGACGCCAGCCTGTACGCGAAATACCTGCGCAAGCTGTCCGAGTCGCGCGGCGTGGTCCGCATCGAGGGCAAGATCAAGCGCGCCACCATGCGCGAGCCGGACGGCCACATCGACGCGGTGGAGCTGGAGAACGGCACGCGGGTGGAAGGGGAGCTGTTCATCGACTGCTCGGGCTTCCGCGGCCTGCTGATCGAGCAGACCCTGGAGACCGGCTACGAGGACTGGACTCGCTGGCTGCCGGCCGACCGCGCGCTGGCCGTGCCTTGCGAATCGGCGCCCGCGATCACTCCGTACACGCGCTCGACCGCGCACACGGCGGGCTGGCAATGGCGCATCCCGCTGCAGCACCGCACCGGCAACGGCCACGTGTACTGCAGCCGCTTCATCAGCGACGACGAAGCCGCCGCGACCCTGCTGGCCAACCTGGACGGCAAGGCCCTGGCCGACCCGCGCCTGATCAAGTTCCAGACCGGCATGCGCAAGCTCGCCTGGAACCGCAACGTGGTGGCGCTCGGCCTGGCCAGCGGCTTCCTGGAGCCGCTCGAGTCGACCAGCATCCACCTGATCCAGTCGGGCATCCAGCGCCTGATCGACTTCTTCCCGGACCGCGGCTGGAGCGCCGTCGACCGCGACGAGTACAACCGCCAGTCGCGCTTCGACTACGAGCGCATCCGCGACTTCATCATCCTGCACTACCACCTGAACCAGCGCACCGACGCGCCGTACTGGGTCGAGTGCGCCAACATGGCCATCCCGGACAGCTTGCGCCACAAGATGGACATGTACCGCGCACATGGGCGCGTGGTGCGGGTCGACAACGAGCTGTTCTCGGAAGTGGGCTGGGTGCAGGTGTTCGAAGGCCAGAACATGCCGCTCGACAGCTACCATCCGCTGGTCGATACGCAGGCGGAGGAGGATATCGCCGAGTACCTCGAGAGCGTGCGCGATGTGATCGCCAAGTGCGTGGGAGTGATGCCGACGCATGACGAGTACATCAGGAAGATGTGTGCGGCGAAGAAGATGTAAGCGCTTTCGAGTGCTGAGTTGGAACGGCCGCCTTGGGGCGGCCGTTCTTTTTGTGTTCGTGGTTTTCCGGCACACCCCACAGTTTTCGATTGTGTTGCCGCAGAGCACACCCAACACCCCATTCCAAATTGTCCCGGCGTCCATCCCCGGGAGCGAGTAAACTACCGCTTTAGCAAAAAGTTCAAGAAAGACCCCCATGTCCGACACCCCCCTCCCGACGTTTTCCGATCTCAACATCTCCGCGCCCGTCCTGAAGGCGCTGAAGGAGGTCGGCTACGAGACGCCGTCGCCGATCCAGGCCGCCACCATCCCGCTGCTGCTGGCCAACCGCGACGTGCTCGGGCAGGCCCAGACCGGCACCGGCAAGACCGCGGCCTTCGCGCTGCCTATCCTGTCGCGCATCGACATCAAGCAGGCCACGCCGCAGGCGCTGGTGCTGGCGCCCACGCGCGAGCTGGCGATCCAGGTCGCGGAAGCCTTCCAGAGCTATGCCGCCCACATCAAGGGCTTCCACGTGCTGCCGATCTACGGCGGCCAGAGCTACGGCCCGCAGCTGTCGGCATTGCGCCGCGGCGTGCATGTGGTCGTGGCCACCCCGGGCCGCGTGATCGACCACATCGAAAAAGGCTCGCTCGACCTCAGCCAGCTCAAGACCCTGGTGCTGGACGAGGCCGACGAGATGCTGCGCATGGGCTTCATCGACGACGTCGAGCACATCCTGCAGCAGACCCCGGCCGAGCGCCAGACCACGCTGTTCTCGGCCACCATGCCGCCGGCGATCAAGCGTATCGCCAAGACCTACCTGCGCGACCCGGCCGAAGTGACCGTGGCCGCCAAGACCGGCACCGCCGAGAACATCACCCAGCGCTACTGGCTGGTGGCCGGCATGCACAAGCTCGACGCGCTGACCCGCATCCTGGAAGCCGAGCCTTTCGACGGCATGATCATCTTCGCGCGCACCAAGCTGGGCACCGAGGAGCTGGCGTCCAAGCTGCAGGCGCGCGGCTTCGCCGCCACCGCCATCAACGGCGACATGGCGCAGCAGCAGCGCGAGCGCACCATCGAGCAGCTCAAGAACGGCAAGATCGACATCCTGGTGGCCACCGACGTGGCCGCGCGCGGCCTGGACGTGGAACGCATCAGCCACGTGATCAACTACGACGTGCCGTCCGACCCCGAGAGCTACACCCACCGCATCGGCCGCACCGGCCGCGCGGGACGCAGCGGCGACGCGATCCTGTTCATCACCCCGCGCGAGCGCGGCCTGCTCAAGGCCATCGAGCGCGCCACCCGCCAGCCGGTGGCGCCGCTCGCGCTGCCGACCGTGAAGCAGGTGAACGAGGTGCGCATCGCCAGGTTCAAGGACCAGATCCGCACCACCCTGGCCGAGGGCGGCCTGGACGTGTTCCGTTCGCTGATCGAGGACATCGAGCGCGAGGACAACGTGCCGGCGGCGGACATCGCCGCGGCGCTGGCCAAGCTGGTGCGCGGCGACGAGCCGCTGTTGCTGGAAAAGCCGGACCGCGAAGCGCGTCCGCAACAGGCCGAGCGCGCCGGGCGCGAATGGGAAGAGCGCCCCGCGCGTCCTGCGCGCGAGCCGGGCTTCAAGAAGGAGCGCGTCGCGCGCGAGGCGGAGCCGGGCATGGCGACCTATCGCATCGAAGTCGGCTACGCGCATGGCGCCAAGCCGGGCAACATCGTGGGCGCGATCGCCAACGAGGCGGGCATTCCGTCCAAGCTGATCGGACGCATCGAGATCTATGACGATTACTCGACCCTGGACCTGCCGGACGACATGACGCCGGAACTGGTGCAGCACCTCAAGGGCGTGTGGGTGGCGGGGCGCCAGCTCGAGATCACGCGCGATGGTGAAGAGGCGCCGGCGGCTGCGCCGAAGAAGAGTTTTTCGAAGAAGGGTGTGGAGCGCCGCCTGGCCGAGAAGCCGGCGGGGAAGAAACCTCACCGTAAGGGCAACAGCCAGCAGTAATCCGCGACCTCTGCACGTCGTTCCGGCCTTCGCTGGAACGACGTTACGGGGTGCGGATTGAAATAGCGTTATTTGCTTTTCGCGACCTTGCCACTCGCGACCTTGGTGTCGCCCGTGGTAAACATCCACAACAGCGCCTCGCGCAACTCGCCCGCCCAGAACTTCTCGTTGTGTTCCGCCCCCGGCACGATCTTGAGCACCGTGTTCGCCGCCGGATGCCCGCTCTTGCGCACCACGTCCGCCATGCGCTTGACGTCATCCACCATCTCCGGACCTTCCTTCTCGCCCATCAGCAGGAACACGCGCGCATCCTTCGGCACCGGCTTCCTGGCCACGAAGTCGAACGAAGGCTGGGCCGTCCAGTAGGCCGGCGAGAACACGCCCGCCTTGCTGAACACTTGCGGATACTGCACCAGCGCGTAGTGCGAGGCCAGCCCGCCCATCGAGCTGCCCATGATTGCGGTGTTGGCGCGGTCCGGCAGGGTGCGGTAGGTCTTGTCGATCAGCGGCTTGAGCGTCTTGACCACGAAGTCCGTGTACTCCTTGCCTTCCGCCGCGCCGAAGCGCGGGTTGGTCCAGGCATTCAGCTCGGTCATGCGCTTGTCCTGGCCGTTGTCGATGCCGACCACGATCAGTTCCAGCTTGCCTTCCTTCGCCAGCGCGTCCAGGGTCTCGTCCACTTTCCACTCGCCCGCGTAGGCGGTCGCGGTGTCGAACAGGTTCTGCCCGTCGTGCATGTAGAGTACGGGGTAGCGCTTGCCGGAGCCCGCGTAGCCCGGCGGCAGGTACATGCGGATCTGGCGCTTGCGGTTCAGGCCCGGCATCTCGAGCTGGTCGGCCAGCAGGCTCACGCCGGGCAGGGCGGTCGAGACCTTGGCGGGTTCAGGCTTGTCGGCGGCGAGGGCGGTGGAGGAGGCGGCCAGGATGGCCAGGCCCAGCGGGACGGCAATGGTGCGGATGGATCGCATGCGTTGTCTCCAAAGGTAGATGTTCTTGTGTTGTTTAACTACACAGATGTGCATAAAGGCATCGGTGTAGCGCCAATTCTACTATGGAGACTCTTCGATTGACACTCAGAAATCACCATGTTATTTTGCTACAGATACGCTAGCCGGACTGTAGTTTGAAGCCGGCCCACCACCTACCGCACCACCTAGAGGAGAGCCTGCACCCGTTGCGGGCCAGATTGGGGACACACATGGACATGCAAACCAGCGTGCTCAAGCCGCGCCTGTCGTTCTGGCAGCTGTGGAACATGAGCTTCGGCTTCTTCGGCATCCAGTTCGGCTTCGCGCTGCAGAATGCCAATACCAGCCGCATCTTCGCGACGCTCGGCGCCAACCCCGACGACCTGGCCCTGTTCTGGCTGGCCGCGCCGGTCACCGGCCTGCTGGTGCAGCCCATCATCGGCTACCTGAGCGACAACACCTGGCACCCGAAATGGGGCCGCCGCCGTCCCTTCTTCTTCATCGGCGCCGTGCTGGCCGCGATCGCGCTGTTCCTGATGCCGAATTCCGCCACCCTGTGGATGGCCGTGGCGGTGCTGTGGCTGATGGACGCCGCCATCAACGTGTCGATGGAACCCTTCCGCGCCTTCGTGGGCGACAAGCTCGACGCCTCGCAGCAAACCGCGGGCTATGCGATGCAGACCTTCTTCATCGGCTGCGGCGCGGTGATCGCTTCGCTGCTGCCGACCATCTTCGAATCGATGGGCGTCTCGAACGCCGCCGTGAACGGCATGATCCCGGACACCGTGCGCTATTCGTTCTACGCGGGCGGCGCCGTATTCTTCCTGGCCGTGACCTGGACCGTGCTGACCGCCGACGAACTGCCGCCGGCCGACCTGGACAGCTTCCGCAAGGAGCGCCAGCAGTCGCGCGGCGTCGGCCACGCCTTCACCGAGATCATCGGCGGCTTCGGCAAGATGCCGCGCACCATGGTGCAACTGGCCTTCGTGCAGTTCTTCACCTGGATCGCGCTGTTCGCGATGTGGATCTACACCGGCAGCGCCATCGCCGACAACGTCTACGGCACCACCGACGCCCAGTCGACCGCCTACCAGGACGCCGGCAGCTGGGTCGGCATCATGTTCGCCGTCTACAGCGGCGTGTCGGCCCTGGCCGCCTTCATCCTGCCGGTGTTCGCCCGCGCCACCAGCCGCAAGACCGTGCACGCCGTGTGCCTGGCGATCGGCGGCCTGAGCCTGGCCAGCGTGTTCCTGATCCACGACAAGCAGGCGCTGATGATCCCGATGATCGGCGTCGGCCTGGCCTGGGCCTCGATCCTGACCATGCCCTACGCGATCCTGGCGGGCTCGCTGCCGGCCAAGCGCATGGGTTATTTCATGGGCCTGTTCAACTTCTTCGTCGTGATTCCCCAGATCGTCAGCGGCCTGCTGCTGGGCTTCGTCACCAAGCATTTCTTCGCCGGCCACACCGTCAAGACCCTGATGCTGGGCGGCGCCTGCATGCTGGTCGCGGCCGTGCTGACCCTGTTCGTCACCGACAAGGCCGCACCGGTCAAAGGGAATACCTAAAACCTGCGCCATCAATCCTGCTCCTGTCGTATCGTAACGTTTTATCAACATCATTCATGTTGCAACGTTTCATGGACAGGAGCCCAGCATGACTATCCAGACCGTCGCGACCACGCCGTTCGCCGGGCAGCGCCCGGGCACGTCTGGCCTGCGCAAGAAGGTGACCGAGTTCCAGCAGCCCGGTTACCTCGAAAATTTCGTTGAAGCTATTTTCCTGACACTCGGCGAAGGCGCCGAGCGCACCCTGGTGGTGGGCGGCGACGGCCGCTACTTCAACCGCCAGGCGGTCCAGACCATCCTGCGCATGGCCGCCGCCCACGGCATCGAGCGGGTGCTGGTCGGCCGCGGCGGCATCCTCTCGACGCCGGCGGTCAGCTGCGTGATCCGCAAGCATGCCGCCTTCGGCGGCATCGTGCTGTCCGCCAGCCACAATCCGGGCGGCCCGGACGGCGACTTCGGCATCAAGTACAACATCGAGAACGGCGGCCCCGCGCCCGAAAAGATCACCGAGGCGATCTTCGCCAACACCCAGGCGCTCACGGCCTACCGCATCAGCGACGCGCCGGCGGTCGACCTCGATGTGATCGGCATCACGCGGATCGAGGACATGATCGTCGAAGTGATCGATCCGGTCGCCGACTACGCCGCGCTGATGGCGCGCCTGTTCGACTTCGACGCCATCCGCGCCCTGTTCGCGCGCGGCTTCACGATGCGCTTCGACGCCATGCACGCGGTTTCGGGACCGTATGCCCACGCCATCCTCGAAGGCATGCTGGGCGCGCCCGCCGGCACCGTCATCAACGGCGTGCCGCGCGAGGACTTCGGCGGCGGCCACCCGGACCCGAACCCCGTCAACGCGGCCGAGCTGATCGCCCTGATGAACGGCCCCGGCGCGCCGGACTTCGGCGCCGCCTCGGACGGCGACGGCGACCGCAACATGATCGTCGGCCGCGGCCTGGCCGTGACGCCCTCGGACAGCCTGGCCATCATCGCCGCCAACGCCACCGTGGCGCCGGGCTATAAAAACGGCATCAGCGGCATCGCGCGTTCGATGCCCACTTCCACCGCCGCCGACCGCGTGGCCGATGCGCTCGGCATTTCCTGCTTCGAGACGCCCACCGGCTGGAAGTACTTCGGCAACCTGATGGACGCCAACCTCGTCACCCTGTGCGGCGAGGAGAGCTACGGCACCGGCTCGCACCACATCCGCGAGAAGGACGGCCTGTGGGCCGTGCTGTTCTGGCTCAACCTGCTGGCCGCGAGCGGCCAGGGCGTGGAGCAGATCGTGCGCGGGCACTGGGCCCGTTTCGGCCGCAACTATTATTCGCGCCACGACTACGAAGCGGTCGATGCCGCCGCAGCCGACCAGCTGATGGAGGCGCTGCGCGAGCGGCTGCCCGAGCTGGCCGGCCGCCGGCTCGACGGCCACCACGTGGCCGAGGCCGACGACTTCGTCTACAACGACCCGGTCGACGGCGCGGTGGCCACGCGCCAGGGCATCCGCATCATCATGAGCGACGGCTCGCGCATCGTGTTCCGCCTGTCCGGCACCGGCACCGAGGGCGCCACCATCCGCCTCTACCTGGAGCGCTACGAACCCGATCCGGCGCGCCACGACCTCGACACCCAGGAAGCCTTGCGTCGCCTGGCCGAGATCGCGGACGACATCTCCGGCCTGCGCCAGCGCACCGGCCGCGACGAGCCGTCCGTGGTCACCTGACCCACCACCCACCACACAGGAAACCCGCATGAAACTTCCCGTCCTTGCCGCCTCCCTGCTGCTGGCCTTCGGCGCCGCCCACGCGCCGCTGGCCGCTGCCCAGACCGCGCCCGCATCTGTGCAGGCCAAGCCCTTCGTCTGGGAGAACGCGACCGTCTACTTCCTGCTGACGGACCGCTTCAACAACGGCAACCCGGCAAACGACGGCGCCTACGGCCGCAAGCAGGACGCGGCCAAGCTGCGCGGTTTCATGGGCGGCGACCTGGCCGGCGTCACGGCCAAGATCCGCGAGGGTTACTTCAAGAACCTGGGCGTGGACGCGATCTGGATCACGCCGCCGGTGGAGCAGATCCACGCCGGCACCGACGAAGGCACGGGCAAGAGCTACGGCTTCCACGGCTACTGGGCCAAGGACTTCACGGCGGTCGATGCGGCGCTCGGCACCGAGGAGGACGTGCGCACCCTGGTCGACACCGCCCACGCCAACGGCATCCGCGTGATCCTGGACGTGGTGATGAACCACACCGGCCCGGTCACGGAGCAGGACCCGGCCTGGCCGAAGTCCTGGGTGCGCACCGGCCCCAAGTGCACCTTCAAGGACGCGCGCACCACCCAGGACTGCACCCTGGTCGACAACCTGCCGGACTTCCTCACCCACAGCAACGCGGCCGTCGAGCTGCCGCCGATGCTGGCGGCGAAATGGAAGAAGGAAGGGCGCTACGAGCGCGAAGTGAAGGAACTCGACGCCTTCTTCAAGCGCACCGGCTACCCGCGCGCGCCGCGCTACTACCTGGTCAAGTGGCACGCCGACTGGGTGCGCAAGTACGGCTTCGACGGCTTCCGCGCCGACACCGTCAAGCACACCGAGGCCAGCGTGTGGAAGGAGCTGAAGAAGGAGGCCAGCCTGGCCTATGAAGACTGGAAGAAGGCCAATCCTGCGAAAAAGCCCGGCGATACGCCGTTCTGGATGGTGTCCGAAGTCTACGGCTACGCCATCGGCCACGGCCACAAGTACGACCTGGGCGGCGGCGACTTCGTCGACTACCTGGCCAACGGCTTCGACAGCATGATCAACTTCGCCATGAAGTCGGACGCGGCCCAGGGCTACGAGAAGCTGTTCTCCAGCTACTCGAAGACCCTCCACGGCGACATGAAGGGCTATTCGGTGCTGAACTACATCAGCTCGCACGACGACGGCGGGCCGTTCGACGCCCTGCGCGAGCGTCCCTTCGAGTCCGCCAACAAGCTGCTGCTGGCCCCGGGCGCGGCCCAGATCTACTACGGCGACGAGACCGCGCGCCTGCTCAAGATCGACGGCGCGGTCGGCGACGCCACGCTGCGCTCGTTCATGAACTGGGACGAGCTGGCCGCCAACGCCCAGCGCGGAACCACGCGCGTGGGCGAAGTGCACGAGCACTGGGCGCGCCTGGGCCGCTTCCGCGCGGCGCACCCGGCGGTGGGCGCCGGCGTCCACCAGATGATCCACCACAGCCCCTATACCTTCAAGCGCACCTGGAGCCAGGGCGGCCTGAGCGACCGCGTGGTGGTCGCGCTCGACCTGCCCGCCGACAAGGCGGTGGCGATTCCGGTGGGCGGCGTGTTCAACGACGGCCAGACCGTGCGCGACTGGTACTCGGGCAAGACCGCCGTGGTCAAGGACGGCAAGGTGCAGTTCGACAGCCGCAGCCCGGTGGCGCTGATCGCCCAGCACTGAGCCATGCCCGCACCGCTCCATGCCCTGCCTGGGCGGTGCGCGCCCTCCTGCGGAATGCTGCTAATCTAAGCCGGATCAGCGTTTTGGAATAAGCATTGGCCGCAGGTTTATGCGAGGCGGGTGAGCGGATGCGCGAAGACAGGGCAGGAGGATGGACCTATAGTCGCCTGGACGGCGCGGCCGGCGCCGTGATGTCGTATGGCATCGCCGTGTCCGCACGGCGGGACCAGGCCTATCCCTTGGTCGTCGCCAACGACGCGCTGCTGCTGGACCCGCCGGATCCCAGGCTCGACTACCTCACGCGGCTGGCCGTCGTCACAGCCGGTGCCGATATCGGCGGCATCAGCCTCATGTTCCAGTCGCAGATCTGGCTGCCGTCGCGCTTCGGCATCGAGAACCAGGTATTGCCGCGCGCGGGCTCGTTCTGCAACCGCGCGCTGGACGAGGGCGCGCCATGGTTCGAGGTGGAGGACGCCTGGGGCGACCCGCGCTTTACCGGCAATCCCCTGGTCACGGCGCCGCCCCATTACCGCCACTACGCAGCCGCTCCATTGAGGAGTCCCGGCCACAGCCTGCGCGGCACCCTGTGGGTGATGAGCAGGAAGCCGCGCCGGCTCGACACCGGCCAGGCCGCCAGGCTCACGCTGATGGCGCGCATCGTCACCGACATCCTCGAGCTGCGTTATTGCGACCCGGCCACCGGGATGTTCAACCGTTCCGTCTTCCTGCACCACCTGGGCCGCCTGCTGGCGCGGGAATCGGGCTCGGTGACGGTCGGCTTCATCGACCTGGTGGGTTTCCGCCAGGTGAACGGCATGTTCGGCCGCGCGGCCGGTGACCGCATCCTGCGCATGGTCGGCCAGCGGCTGGAGGAGTGGGACGGCGAGGGCACGCTACTCGGCCACCTCGGCGGCGACCGCTTCGCCTTCGCCCTGAGTGCGGAGCCGGAGCGGCATGACGAAAGGATCGTGAGGCTGTGCGCGCTCATCGACCGGCCTTTCGACCTGGGCGACGGTTATGCCCAGACCTTGCATGCCCGCATCGGCATCCAGCGCCAGACGGCGCCCTACCGTGGCGACCCGGCCGATGTGCTCGATGCCGCCGACACGGCCGCGGCCACGATTGCGCGCCACATCGACGCCAGCGTGGCGCGCGAGTACGACAGCGCCCTGGTGGAGCGCACGCGCCTGCGCTACGAGCTGGGCGAAGCGATCCGCGGCGACGGCCGCCACGGGCGGCTCGAAGTCCACTACCAGCCCCAGATCGACGTCGCCGCCGGCCGCCTGATCGGCCTGGAAGCGCTGGTGCGCTGGCGCCATCCCGAGTTCGGGCTGGTGGGGCCGGGGATGTTCGTGCCGCAGGCGGAGACCTCGGGCCGCATCATCGAGCTCGACCTGCACGTGCTGGAACTGGTGTGCCGCGACCTGGGCGGCTGGCGCGCCAGGGGCGTGAAGCTGGCGCCGGTGTCGCTCAACTTCTCGCGGGTGTCGCTGATGCATGCCGACGTATTCGCGCGTATCGGCGCGATACTGGAGCGGACCGGCACGCCCGGCAGCCTGCTCGAGCTGGAGGTGACCGAGAGCGTGCTGCTCGACTCCCTGCAGCCGCTGCATGCGCGCATCGCCGCGCTGCGCGGGCTGGGCGTGCGCATCGCCGTCGACGACTTCGGCACCGGCTCGTCCAATCTCGACGCGCTCGGGAATTTTCACTTCGACCGGCTCAAGGTGGACCGGCAGTTCGTGCACGGGGTTGCGGGGGACCGCAAGAAGGCGGGGCTGTTTGCGCTCATCCAGGGCATTGCCGGGGTGTTTCATGCGGAGCTGGTGTGCGAGGGGCTGGAGGACGAGGCGGACCTGGAATGGCTGGTCGGGCGAGGGGCGCATTGCGTGCAAGGGTGGCTGTTCAGCCGGGCTAGGCCGGCGCGGGAAATCGAAGGGGTGCTGCAGCGGTTCCAGGCGGCGCGGGGAAGGGAGTTGTCGGTTCCCGAGGTGAGGAAGTTGCTGGGCTAGTGGTGTGCACGCAAACCTGGTTCCCGGCCTTCGCGGGGATGACGGAGGAAGGGTAGCGGACTACGATCAGGATTGTGGCCAGCTCACTCATCCGTCATCCCCGCGAAGGCGGGGACCCATGTTTCTTTGAGCAGCCACGCCATAACCTAGCAACCCCACCGGTTTTTCTCCCTGGAGATCAATGGTATCCTACCGCGATGACCGTCGATCCTTCCACCGAACTGAAACCCACCCGCGCGGCATTCGCCGACGGCCCGCGCCTGCTGGCCGACATCGGCGCGACTCACGCGCGCTTTGGCCTCGAAACCGCGCCCGGCGTGCTGAGCAAGGTCGCCGTGCTGCGCTGCGACGACTATTCCGGCATCGTGCCGCTGCTGGAGGCCTACCTGGCGCAGATCCAGGGCACGCGCATCCTGCACGCCGCCTTCGCGCTGGCCAACCCGATCAGCGGCGACACCATCCGCATGACCAACCGCGACTGGCAGTTCTCGACCGACGAGGTGCGCCGCACCCTCGGCCTGTCGACCCTGCTGATCGTGAACGACTTCACCGCGCTGGCGATGGCACTGCCGGGCTTCCAGCCCAAGGACCTGCTGCAGATCGGCGGCGGCGCGCCGCAGAGCCATGCGGTGGCCGGCCTGCTCGGCCCCGGCACCGGCCTGGGCGTGTCGGGCGTGATCCCGACCATGGACGGCTTCGTCACCCTCGGCTCGGAGGGCGGCCACGTCAACTTCGCCCCGGCCGACGAGCGCGAGTTCGCCATCCTGCAGTACGCCTGGCGCGAGTGGCAGCACGTCTCGAACGAGCGCCTGATCTCCGGCCCCGGCATGGAAATCATCTACCGCGCGCTGGCCCAGCGCAACGGCGTCAACGCGCCGCCGCGCGACGCGGCCGCCATCGTGGCCGGCGCGCTGGAAGCGGAGGATCCGCTGTGCCTGGAAGTGCTGGAGTGCTTCTGCGGCATGCTCGGCGGCGCGGCCGCCAACCTGGCCGTGACCCTGGGCGCATTCGGCGGCATCTTCATCGGCGGCGGCATCGTGCCGCGCATCGCCGAGTGGTTCGCCGCCTCGCCCTTCCGCGCGCGTTTCGAGGCCAAGGGCCGCTTCACCGACTACCTGGCGCAGATCCCGACCTACGTGATCATGACGCCGAATCCGGCCCTGTACGGCGTGTCGGCGATCCTGTCCGAACACCTGCGCGGCCGTAGCGGCGCCAACACCCTGATGGACCGCGTGCAGCAGTTGCGCCACGAGCTCTCGCCGGCCGAGCAGCGCGTCGCGGCGCTCGTCATCGAGCATCCGCGCAAGGTCTTGTCCGAGCCGATCGCCGAGATCGCGCGCCTGGCGGACGTGAGCCAGCCGACCGTGATCCGCTTCTGCCGCTCGCTCGGCTTCCAGGGCCTGGCCGAGTTCAAGCTCAAGTTCGCAGGCAGCCTGACCGGCACCATCCCGGTGCGCCACAGCCAGGTGCGCATGAGCGACAGCACCCACGACCTGTCGGCCAAGGTGATCGACAACACCGTGTCGGCGATCCTGAAATTCCGCGACCAGCTCGACGTGCACGCGATCGACCGCGCCATCGAGATCCTGCGCCGCGCGCGCCGGGTGGAGTTCTACGCGATGGGCAATTCGCGCGCGGTGGCGCTGGACGCCCAGCACAAGTTCTTCCGCTTCCGCATCCCGGCCGCGCTGTACGGCGACTCGCACCTGCTGAACCTGGCAGCCGGCCTGCTGGGACCGGGCGACGTGGCGATCGCGATCTCCACCGCCGGCCAGCTGCCCGAGCTGCTGGAAGCGGTCGACACCGCGCGCGCCGCCGGCGCCGAGGTCATTGCCATCACCAGCAGCAAGTCGGCGCTGGCCAAGAAAGCCAACGTTTGCCTGGCGGTCGACCACACCGAGGACAGCACGACCTTCCTGTCGATGATCTCGCGCATCCTGCAGCTGCTCCTGGTCGACATCATGTCGGTCGGGATCTCGCTCGGCGCGCAGGGGGAGGGCAGCCAGGCCGACATCGAAGAGCGCAGGCTCCTGATCTCGCACCTGGATATCTGAGGGGACGATCCGCCACCTGCCGCTCCGCATGTGCGCCGGCGGCAGGGACAAGGGCGTGGCGGGCTGCGCCAGGACTACGCTGCCCGCCGGGTGCGTCGAGCAGGAACTTCAGCGTAAATAGGGCGCGACGTTGGCGGCAACGCGCTCGATCTCTTCCCTCGTCAGCGGCAAGGCCGTGAACGCAGCCCAGGCCTCGCGCGGATGCATGTTCGTCGGCGTGACCGCATCCGACCCGAACAGCACCTTGTCGACGCCCACCATCCGTATCCGCTGCACCATCTCGCGCGCATGCTCCGGCGTGATGTCCGGCGTGGCGATCGAGGCCACGTCGAAGTACAACTGGCGCGTGTTCGGATCGCGCCGCGCCGCCGCCTCGGCGAAGACGCGCATGACCTCGTTGGCCGGCGGGTCGTCGTAGCCCGGACCGGCGCCGGCGAAGTGCGCCACCTGCACCGGAATGTCGGCCGCCAGCGGCATCAGCTGCTCGAGGAAGGCGCGCGCCTGGGCTTCGCCATACGGGCGCTTGAGCGAGATCGAGGCGCGCAGGTGGAGCGCGATCGCCATGCGGTGGCGGTTGGCGGCGCGGAAGACTTCCTTCAGCCTGGCGATGTGCTCCGGCTTGTCCAGCTGCACATCCGAATTCCCGAAGTGCATCTTGATCCCGTGCCGCAGCTGCTTGTGCGCGGCACAGCGCTCCAGCTCGGCCAGCGCGTAGTCCTTGAGCGGATTGAAGCCGCAGAAAGCGCGCAGGCGCTCCGGATACCTGGCCGCCTGGGCGCCGGTCCAGTCGTTCTCCGCCTTCACCTTGCCGTATTCGTCCTCGATCACGCGCGACGGGCGCCCATACATGTAGGCCACCGACATGATCGCCGCGCGCCGGATGCCGGCCTTGTCCAGGTAGCCGACCAGGTCCTCGGCCGGGAGTGGCTGCGGCCCGGTGGGACCGGGCTTGAGCAGCTCGATGATGCCCGGGCTGAACAGGTGCTGGTGATGGTCGGCGGCCGGCTGGGCGGCGGCGGCCAGGGGCAGGGCGAAGACGAACGACAGACCCGCTGCAAGGCGGCGCAACAGCAAAGGCATGGCAAGTCCCGGGCAAGGAAGATGACCCAGCCTAGCGCCGGATGGCCGGACTGTCCATTACAAACGGATACATACGGTGCCCGGCGGCAGCGCGGCGCAGCAGCTGTGCGTCACCGGCCCGGGGCTTCTGTTATGGTTTTGGCATCCAGACATCGATTGCGAAGGAGCCGGCATGGAACGATACCTGATCGTTTACCGAGGGTCGACCGTCGACGAGGCGGAAGGCCTGCAACACGATCCCGCACGCTGGGATGCGTGGTTCAGCGCGCTCGGCTCCGCCCTGGTAGAGCGCGGCGGCCTGGCGCACAGCAGCGTCGAGGTGCCGAGCCGCTTGCGCGGTCCCAAGCTCAACAGCGCTTCGCTCTCGGGCTATTCGGTGATCGCGGCGGCGGATTTCAACGAAGCCGTGCGGCTGGCGGAGGAGTGCCCGATCTTCGACGAGAAGGGGTCGGTCGAGATCGCGCGGCTGACGAGCCAGCAGTAACTCAGATGAAGGGCGTGAGGGTGATGCGCAGCAGCTGGGAATATTCGCTCACCCCCATCGCCTTGGCCATGTAGTTGGCCGCCCCCAGCAGGGAGGCGCGCATGCGGTCGGCCTCGACCGGCACCTCGGTCATCACCACGGCCGGGACATCCTGCAGGTGCGGGACCGAGCGGATGAATTTCAACACTTCGAAGCCGTCGATCTTGGGCATGCGCACATCGAGCAGGATCAGGCCGAAGTCGCGCGCACCCGGCTCGCTTGCCGTGGCGCCCAGCAGCGCGATGGCCTGTTCCGCATCCGGGACGTGGACGACGGGGTTCGTGATCCCGCATTGACCGAGAGCCAGGATCGTGAGGTCGGCATCGAGCTGGCTATCCTCGATCAATAGAATCGTATCGCACATCCGGAAGATTGTATTCCGCACAACAGGAGCGGCGCGCACGATTGGGGCTGGCTTGATCCCCCGTATCGCGCGCGCAGCTTCCCGTTCGCATCTTCCCGCTTATTCGGCCACGAACACCACGGCCGTGCGCGGCGGCACCGTGAAGCTGCCGCTGGCGCTGTCGAAGCGCGCCTGCTTCGCGCGCTGGTCCGCAGCCCCCTTCGCCTGGTGCGCCGGATGCAGCACCAGGCGCTTGCCGCGCAGGGCTTCGTCGGTCACCACATGCTCCACCTTGTCCACGTTCACCAGATAGCTCAGGCCCGCGAAGCGTGCGCCCGGATAGCCTTTGCCGTCCAGCCAGGCCGCCAGCACGGTCGCTTCCTGCTGCGCACCGGTGTTGAAGAAGCGCAGTCGCTCGACGATGTCATTGCTGGTGCGCAGGCGGAACAGGGTCGAACTGGCGCGGATGCGCAGCAGGTCGCGGAAGGCGTCGCGCGCGAAGGCGATGTCGGCGGGCGCCGGCTTGATCGCGCTGTTGCCCAGGTAGGGCTTGAGCAGCGCCCAGTCCTTGCCGTTGTCGTCCTGCGGCGGCAGGCCGGTGCCGAAGTAGTTGTCCTGGTAGCTCCAGTCGATGCGGTTGAACCAGTCGCCCGAATTGAAGCTGTTGCGGTCCAGGGACTTGGAACGCAGGGTGTCGATGCCCGCGTGGTAGTAGGCCACGCCCTGGCTGAAGGCATTGATCGCCATGCCCAGCACCTGCACGCGCGCGCGCTCGGCCGCCGGCGTGTCCACCGGGAGCTTGAGCACGTTGATGTCGAACAGGGTCTGGTTGTCGTGGTTCTCGACGTAGTTCACCACTTCGCCCGGCTGGCTGGCATAGCCGGCCGGCTGGTTGCCGTAGGCGATCTCCTGCAGCGGATGCACGCGGTCGTCGAAGGTGCGCAGCGGGTAAGGGCGCACCGAGCCGGCCAGGCCGACGCGGATCAGGTCCGCGGCGCGCAGCAGGTCGGCTTTCTGGTGTTGGCCGCCCCGCGCGTTCGGGTCGTAGACCAGGCCGTTGATATAGCCCTGGCGGCTGACCATCGCCTCGCCGGAGTCGCCGGCCGAGCCGCCGCGCACGGCATCGCGCGCGCGGTCGCTGAAGGTGCCGATGCCGGAGCCGTTCAGCGACAGCTGCGAGGCCTGCACGAAGCGCGCGCCGTCCGCCACTTCGCCGAAGTTCCAGCCTTCGCCGATCAGCTGCACGCGGCGGCCCGCGGCCTTGTCGACGCGCTGCTGCAGGCGTTCCATCGCCGCGCGCGGCTGGTGGCCCATCAGGTCGAAGCGGAAGGAGTCGATCTTGTAGTGGCGGGTCCACAGCTCGGCCGAGTCGATCATCAGCTTGGCCATCATGGCGTTCTCGGTCGCCGTGTTGTCGCAGCAGGTAGAACGCTCGATCGCTCCGACAGCGTTGAGGCGGTGGTAGTAGCCGGGCACGATGCGGTCCAGCACCGACTTTTCGTTCTGGCCGGCGATGAAGGTGTGGTTGTAGACCACGTCGGTACCGACGCGCAAGCCGGCCTTGTGCAGGTCCATCACCATCTGGCGGAACTCGAGCACGCGGCGCGCGCCGTCGCCCGGGTCGCTGGAATAGCTGCCTTCCGGCGCATTGTAGTGGTAGGGATCGTAGCCCCAGTTGAAGCAATCCAGGTCGGCGGTCTTGCGCACCAGGGCCTGCTGGCTCTCGCCATCCGGCGCGCCGGACGGCTGCGGCACCGCGCAGTTCCGCTCCGGTACGCTGCCCAGGTCGTAGACCGGCAGCAGGTGGATGTCGGTCAGGCCGGCCTTGGCCAGCGCCGCCAGGTGTTTCATGCCGTTCGACTGCGTCTCGCCGAAGGCCGTGTACTTGCCGCGCTTCGCTTCCGGCACGCTCGGATCGTTGATCGAGAAGTCGCGCACGTGCAGCTCGTAGATGACCATGTCGGTCTGGGCCTTGACCGTGTTCGGCGCGCGCGTCTTGTCCCAGCCTTTCGGCTTGAGCCCGGGCGAGTCCAGGTCGGCGATGTAGCTGCGTTTCGAGTCCGTCGTCAGGCTGACGGAATACGGATCGGTGACCAGGTTGCGCACCACGCCCATGCCGTCGACCACGACGTCGACCGCGTACTTGTAATAGCTGCCGGACAGGTCGCGCGCCACCTGGGCGCCCCAGGCGCCGGTGCGCGGGTCCAGCTTCATGTCCTGCACGGCGCTGGCGCGGCCCGTGGCGCTGTCGTAGGTGCAGACGGCCACCTGTTGCGCGGTCGGCGCCCACAGCTTGAAGCCGGTGCGCTTGGCCGTGGGCGTGGCGCCGAGGTCGGCGATCCTCCCGGCGGCGGCATACAGGTCGTCGAGGGCGCCCGCCACCTGCAGGCGGGTGGCCGCGCGCACCGTGCCGTCCGGCGCTTCGTGCACCAGCACCAGTTGCCCGCGGTGCAGGGCCGGCAGCCTGGACAGGTCGGCGTCGCGCACCGTTAGCACCGGGCCGCTGGTCACGTACTTGAAGCGTTCGGCGGCGGCCCTGGACGCGGGGATGGCGGCTACCTCGAGCGCCACGAAGCCGGCCGCGCCCTCGACCTTGGCGCCCACCTTCGCACTGATGGCGGCGGTTGGCGAATGGTAGAGGCGGTAGCTGCCCTGCAGCGGGCTGCCTGGCCAGCGGATCATGTGGCGGTCGAGCCAGACGGCGCGGGCTTCCAGCGTGGCGCTGGAAGCGTGCAGGACTTGCTGGAAGGACGGGTTGTCGCAGGCTTCGAGCGGAACCGCGGCGTAGGCCGGGGTGGACAGGGAAGCGGCGGCGAGGAGGGCGTAACGAAGTTGTGGGCTCATGGTGGGTGGACGGGGCGCCCAGTCCACGCCTGCAAGCGGCCGGGGATGCTGCCGTCAAAAAAATGATAGGGAGGCTGCCCGAAGGCGTGGACGGCCGGGCCGTCCACCGAACGGATTACGCCGCGGTCGCGCGGTAGTGGTCGACCATCTTGTAGCGCGTCGCATACCAGCCGAACACCGCCGCCGCCAGCAGCGCGAAGCCGGCGAAGAAGTACATCTGGAAGGCGATCACGCCCACGCCCGAGTTCTCGATGTGGGCGATCACGGCCTCGTTCTTGACGCCCGCGTTCACGATCAGGACCCACAGGTTGCCGACGGTGACGGCCAGGTACCACAGCGCCATGATCACGCCTTTCATCGCAGCCGGGGCCTGGCTGTACGCGAACTCCAGGCCGGTGGCCGAGACCAGCACCTCGCCCAGGGTCAGCAGCGCGTAAGGCAGGATCTGCCAGGCGATCGAGACCGGGTCGCCGGCATCGAGCTGCACCTGCAGGTTGCCGACCACCACCCAGGCCGCCGCCGACAGGGCGATGCCGGTTGTCATGCGGCGCAGCGGAGTCGGTTCCAGGCCAATGGCGCGCAGCAGCGGGAACAGGGCGAAGTTGTTGAAGGGGATAAGGATCATCACCAGCAGCGGGTTCAGGGCCTGCATCTGGGCCGGGATGATGGTGAAGGTCGAACCGAACAGGCTCACCTCGTTGCTCATGGCGTTGGCCTGCACGATCCAGGTCGAGGCCTTCTGGTCGAACAGCGACCAGAACGGGGTGACCAGGCCGAACACGATCAGGATGCGCAGCACGGCGCGCACGCCGTCCACCGCTTCATCCGGATGCTGGGCGCGGGCGCGGTCCAGCTGCATCGAAGCGCCGATGCCGACAAAAGCAAGCAGGAACACCAGCGCCGTGCAGGCGGCGATCACGAAGCCCCACTTGGGCGTCATCGCGAGCGAGACCACGGCGGCGATGGCGCCGATGCCGGCCACGATCAGACCGGGACGGCCTTGGCCGGGCGCCTGCGCCAGCAGGGCAGTGCGCACCACGCGCAGGAAGGAATGCGGGTTGCTCGGCGCCGGCGGCACGTGCACGTACTTGCGCTTGCCGCTCCACAGGACCATGGTGGCGATGAACATCAGGATGCCCGGAATGCCGAAGGCCACCGAGGGGCCGTAGTCGCGCAGGAAGATCGGCATCAGCAGCGAGGCGAAGAAGGAGCCGAAGTTGATGATCCAGTAGAAGGCGTCGAACACCACCTTGGCCTTGTCCTTGTTGGTCTTGTCGAACTGGTCGCCGACAAAGGAAGCCACCAGCGGCTTGATGCCGCCCGAGCCGAAGGCGATCAGGAACAGGCCGAAGTAGAAGCCGTTGACGCTGTCCTCGAACAGGGCCAGGCAGGCGTGGCCGGCGCAGTAGATCAGGCTGAACCAGAAAATGGTGTTGTACTTGCCGTAGTAGCGGTCGGCCAGCCAGCCGCCCAGCAGCGGGAAGAAGTACACGCCCATCATGAAGGTGTGGAAGACGTGCTTGGCTTCGCCGGTGCGTTCGGACTCGGCCACGAACAGCAGCAGGGTCGAGATCAGGAAGGGCGTCAGGATGTTGCGCATCCCGTAGAAGCTGAAGCGCTCGCAGCCCTCGTTGGCGATGATGTAGGGGATCTGCCGCGGCATGCGTCCTGCGCTGCCGGTGGAGACGGTAGTGGTGGTGGCTGGTGAAGTCATGGGCTTCGTTTTCCCGATTATGCGAAACAGACGCGATCCTATGCCGAGGCTGAGCTACTTTGCAATAAAAATATCTCACCGACATGTTGGCAGGTGGAGATGTTACGTAGTTTAGTTACGTGACATATGTTGCGTCGACGCAAATAAAATTTACAAGTAGTTGAATTTAAAGAAATTAATGTGATTAAGCGCTCAGCTGCTTGAATTGTAAAGTTTTCTTTCCTCCTGTATATTGGCTAGAAATTCAACCCGGACCTCAGCCATGACCCAGACTAATCCGAACTGGTGGCGCGAAGCCATCATCTACCAGGTTTATCCGCGCAGCTACCTCGATACCAACGGCGACGGCGTGGGCGACCTGGCCGGCATTACCGAAAAACTCGATTACATCGCCAGCCTGGGCGTGGACATCGTCTGGCTGTCTCCTTTCTTCAAGTCGCCGATGAAGGACTTCGGCTACGACATCGCCGACTACTGCGACGTCGACCCGCTGTTCGGCAACCTGGCGGACTTCGACCGCCTGATCGCCAAGGCGCACAGCCTGGGCCTCAAGATCATGATCGACCAGGTGATGTCGCACACCGCCGACACCCATCCGTGGTTCGTCGAGAGCCGTTCCAGCCGGGACAACCCGAAGTCGGACTGGTATGTCTGGGCCGATCCGCTGCCGGACGGCAATCCCCCGAACAACTGGCTGTCCGTGTTCGGCGGCTCGGCATGGCAGTGGGATACCCGCCGCAAGCAGTACTACATGCACAACTTCCTGGTGAGCCAGCCGCAGCTGAACTTCCACAACCCGGAGGTGCAGCAGGCCCACCTGGACGCCCAGCGCTTCTGGCTCGAACGCGGCGTGGACGGCGTGCGCATGGACGCCTGCGTGTTCCACTTCCACGATCGCCAGCTGCGCAGCAACCCGCCGGCCCTGGTGCGCGACACCTCGACCGTCACCGACGTGAACCCCTACGGCATGCAGGCGCACCTCTACGACAAGACCCAGCCGGAGAACATCGCCTTCCTGCAGAAGGTGCGCGCCCAGCTGAACGAGTTCGGCGCGGTCTCGATCGGCGAAGTCAGCTCGGACGACGCGCTGGAGCAGATGGCCGAGTACACCGAAGGCGGCGACAAGCTGCACATGGCCTACAGCTTCAACCTGCTCACGCCGGTATTCACGGCCGCGCACATCCGCAAGCAGGTCGAGGACTTCAACGAGCGCGTGAAGGACGGCTGGGCCTCCTGGTCGGTCGGCAACCACGACGCCATCCGCGTCATGACCCGCTGGGGCGGTGCCAACCCCACGCCTGCGCTGGGCAAGCTGGTGCTGGCGATGCAGCTCTCGCTCAAGGGCACGCCTTGCCTGTACCAGGGCGACGAACTGGCCTTGGTCGAGGCGGACGTGCCTTACGAACTGCTGCAGGACCCCTACGGCATCACCTTCTGGCCGGAGTTCAAGGGCCGCGACGGCTGCCGCACCCCGATGCCCTGGACCGGCGAAGCGCCGCACGCCGGCTTCACCACCGGCAAGCCCTGGCTGCCCGTGGCTGAGCCGCATATCGCCGCCAACGTCGCGCAGCAGGACAAGGATCCGGAATCGATGCTGAATTTCCAGCGCCGCTTCATCGGCTGGCGCCGCAGCATGCCGCAGCTGACCCGCGGCGAGATCGACTTCTTCGGCGCGCCGGAACCGGTGCTGGCCCTGCGCCGCCACGTGGAAGGCATGGACAGCGTGCTGGCCGCCTTCAATCTCTCGGACCGCGAAGTGAGCTTCGACTGGCCGGAAACCGCCGGCGCGTCGGTCCTGGACACGCACGGCCTGCCGGGTGATGCGAAAGCCGGCAAGGTGACCCTGCCGCCTTACGGCGCCTGGTTCGGCAGCGTGGCGAGCCGCTGATGGCGAATCAGCAACGCATGGACCGAGACCCGGATAAGTTCGCGCGGGCTGCCTTCGCGGACGGTCCGCGCTTGCTGGCCGATATCGGCGCCACCCACGCGCGCTTCGCGCTGCAGACCGCGCCGGGCCAGTTCCGCTCGGTGAGCGTGCTGCGCTGCGACGACTTCCCGGGCATCGTCCCGCTGCTGCGCCACTACCTGCAGGACCACGCGGACGTGTCCCTGCACCACGCCGCCTTCGCGGTAGCGAACCCGATCAGCGGCGACTACGTGCGCATGACCAACCGCGCCTGGGAGTTTTCCACCGACGCGGTGCGGCGCGAGCTGGGCCTGTCGACCCTCCTGATCGTCAACGACTTCACCGCGCTCGCCATGGCGATTCCGGGCTTCGCCCAGGAAGACCTGATGCAGGTGGGGCAGGGCAAGCCGGCCTCGAACGCCGTGATCGGCGTGCTGGGACCGGGCACGGGCCTGGGCGTGTCCGGCGTGATCCCAACGGCGGACGGCTTCGTCACCCTCGGCTCCGAGGGCGGTCACGTGAACTTCGCGCCGGCCGACGAGCGCGAGTTCGCGATCCTTCAATTTGCCTGGCGCGAGTGGCAGCACGTGTCGAACGAGCGCCTGATCTCCGGGCCGGGCATGGAAATCATCTACCGCGCGCTCGCGCAGCGTAATGGCGTCGACGCGCCGCCGCGTAGCGCAGCCGCCATCGTAGCCGGCGCGCTGGAAGCGGACGATCCGCTGTGCCTGGAAGTGCTGGAGTGCTTCTGCGGCATGCTGGGCGGGGCGGCGGCCAACCTGGCGGTGACCTTGGGCGCGTTTGGGGGCATCTTCATCGGCGGCGGCATCGTGCCGCGCATGGGAGAGTGGTTCTCGCGTTCGCCCTTCCGCGCGCGCTTCGAGGCCAAGGGGCGGTTCTCGACCTACCTGCAGGACATCCCGACCTACGTCATCACGACGCCGAACCCTGCCTTCCACGGCGTGGCGACCATCCTGGCCGAGCACCTGCGCGGCAGGAGCGGCGCCAACACGCTGATGGACCGCATCCAGCAACTGCGCCACGAACTCTCGCCGGCCGAGCAGCGCGTCGCCACCCTGGTCATCGAGCAGCCGCGCATGGTGCTCAATGAGCCGATCGCCGAGATCGCGCGCCTGGCCGACGTGAGCCAGCCGACCGTGATCCGCTTCTGCCGTTCGCTGGGTTTCCAGGGGCTGGCCGAGTTCAAGCTCAAGTTCGCGTCCAGCCTGACGGGCTCGATCCCGGTGCGCCACAGCCAGGTGCGCGTCAGCGACAGCACCCATGACTTGTCGGCCAAGGTGATCGACAACACGGTGTCGGCGATCCTGCGCTTCCGCGACCAGCTGGACGTGCGCTCGCTGGACCGCGCCATCGAGCTGGTGAGCAAGGCCAAGCGCGTGGAGTTCTACGCGATGGGCAATGCACGCGCGGTGGCGCTGGATGGGCAGCACAAATTCTTCCGCTTCCGGATTCCGACGGCGCTGTATGGCGACGCGCACCTGTTCAAGCTGGCCGCCGAGCTGCTGGGGCCGGGGGATGTGGTGATCGCGGTGTCGAATTCGGGGAATCTTCAAGAGCTGCTGGATGCGGTGGATGCGGCGCGCGCGGTAGGCGCGGACGTGATCGCCATCAGCAACAGCCAGTCGCCACTGGCGCGCAAGGCCAGTGTTTGCCTGGCGGTGGATCATGCGGAGGACAGCACCAGCTTCCTGTCGATGATCTCGCGCATTCTGCAGCTGCTGTTCATCGACATCATGGCGGTGGGGATTTCGGTGGATGGGCAGCATGGGCAGGCGCAGGGTGAAGAGCCACACCGCCTTCTTATCTCGCACCTCGATAGCTGAAACACGACAGTTAGCGCACGAACCGTCTCCCGGCGAAGGCCGGGGAGACGGTTTTTAGAGTAACTCAGGGATATCAGGTTGCGGCCCGCCGCGTTCAATCCGCGCTCTTGAGCTCCACCCGCTTGATCTTGCGCCGCCACTCCTGCAGGCTCAGCAGCTTGTCCGTCTCGACCTCTTCAACCAGGATCTCATCCCCGGTCTGCGACACCAGGAAGTTCTCCCGCCGGCGCACATCCTCCGCGCGGTTCTCGACGAAGGTCAGCTGGTAGTACTTCTTGCCATTGATCTCGCGCGGAACCGGATCGTCCTCGATCACCGCCCCATGCGCCTTGCCGCCCGAGCGCTTTTCGATTTGATCCGACCAGGCCTTCAGTTCCGGCAGTTCGAGCAGCGAGCTCATGGCCTGCTCCTTGGTCCGCTCCACCGGTGCGGCCGGCTTTTCGGCGGCCGGTTGCGGCGGCGCTTCGCGCTCGGCGCGCTTGCAGCCGGCAAAGGCACAGGCGAGCGCCAGCGATACGGCGAGCAGGCGCAGGGAAGAAGGGAAAGCGGCGCGATCGGACATGGGAAGCCTCGTAGGGTGAGGCGGTCATACTAAACGATGCCTGTCCGCGCGGCAACAGATGAGCTGGCTTGGCCTAGCGGAAGTAAAAGCTGCCGTGGATCGAGACGCCCGGCTCGACATAGACCGGACGCGGCCGCACGTACACCGGACGCGGCTCCACGTAATAGACCACCGGTTCCTCGTAGCGGTAGCGGTCGTGGTAGACATGGCGCGGGGCGCGGCACTTGCGCTTTTCCTTGTAGTCGCCGTTGCGCTTGAACTTGCGCTCGACCTTGCAGTGGCCGTCCCAATAGGATTCCTTGTACTCGCGCTGGTAGCCGTGGCGGCGCTCGTGCTTCCATGAGTCGGCGCTGGCCGGGGCCTGGACGGCGAACAGCAGGGCAGGCAGGAGGAACATCGAAAATCGTTTCATGGGTCGTCCCCGTTCGTTGGATGTCTTTTCGCCACTGTAGCCGGCGGATGCACACCTTTCCGTCAACACGGCGAAACAGATGTAAGCAAATGTGTCGACGGGCTCAGGCCGGCAGTGCGATCTCGCTGCGCAGGAAGTCGAACATCGCCTTCATGCGCCCGAGGTAGCGGGTATCCGGATGGGCCAGCGCCCACAAGCCGATGTCCAGTTCGGGCAGGGGTCCTTCGACGATGACGGCCTGCGGATGGTCGCGCAGGACCGCGAGCGGCACGATCCCCACGCCCATCCCGTTCACGACCGCACCGCCGACCGCCAGCAGGTTGCCGAGCCGGTGGCGCGGCGCCAGCTTCGGATAGTGCTGGCGGCGCCAGTGCTGGGAGGGATGGTCGGGCAGGCTGTCGTCGAGCGCGATCCAGTCCATCTCGCTGTAATGGCGGCCTTCCGGCTGCCCGGCCAGGTAGTCCTTGCCGGCATAGACCGCCGAGCGCATGGTGCCGAGCCGGATGCCGACCAGGTGCTCGGGCGGCGCGGACGTCACGCGGATGGCGATGTCGGCGTCGCGCTGGCTCAGGTTGGCCAGCACGTTGGTGGTGACGAGTTCCAGGCCAATGCGCGGGTAAGCGGCGCTGAAACGCGGCAGCACCGGCAGCAGGACGCTGTGCAGCAGTGTGTCGGTCATGGTGAGGCGCAGCGCGCCGGACGGCTCGGCGGCCTGGTCGAAGGCGGCTTCGCGCGCTTCCTCGAGCTGGGCTTCGATCCGCTCCGCGTGGCTGGCCAGGGTACGCCCGAGTTCCGTCGCCACATAGCCCTGGCGGCCGCGCTCGAACAGCAGCTCGCCGATGTCCTTTTCGATGCGCTTGATCGAACGGAACACCGTGGAGGTGTCGACCCTCAGCCGCTCGGCCGCCCCGGCCAGGGTGCGGCCCCGGTGCAAGGCCAGGATGATCTCCAGGTCGGGCAGGCCGAGCTTCGATTGCGTCTTTGCATACGGTGGTTTCATGGATGCCTATTTTACTTGCGTTCATGCATAGCTATGCTCATCCCATCCCAACCACCGAACGCAAGGAGCCATCATGACCGACCATCCCCGCCTATCGACCGCCGCACTGCTGCTGCGCCTCTTCCTCGGCGCCGCGTGGCTGTCCCATGCCGGCCTGACCCTGGCGGCCTTCTCCGTGCCCGGCATCGCCGTCTTCCTGGCGGAGCAGGGCATGCCTACGTCCCTGACCTGGATGGCGGGGCTGCTGGAGCTGGCAGGCGGTCTGCTGCTCGTGTTCGGCGTGCACGGCCGCGCGGCATCCTTCGCCATGCTGGCCTTGCTGGCCGATGCCTTGCCCGGCCCGGCCGGCAACGGCTATGCGCTGTTCCTGGCGGCCCTCTCGCTCATCCATCTCCTGGCCGGCGATGGCGCCGGCGCCATGCAGGCGGGACCCGCCGCGCGCCGTCATGCCGCGCCTGCACGCGCCTAGCCTGCAAAATGCAAAAAGCCCGCAGGGCGCGAACCCTGCGGGCTTTCTTGTGGAGGCAGGCGCGGTTGCCCGCGCCGGGCTCTCGGGGGCAATTACATCATGCCGTCCATGCCGCCCATGCCACCCATACCGCCCATGCCGCCCATGCCGCCGGCCGGCTTGTCTTCAACGACTTCCGAGACCATGCAGTCGGTGGTCAGCATCAGGCCGGCGATCGAGGCTGCGTTCTGCAGCGCCGAGCGGGTGACCTTGGCCGGATCCAGCACGCCCATTTCGACCATGTCGCCGTAGGTGCCGTTGGCGGCGTTGTAGCCGTAGTTGCCGGTGCCGGCGATCACGGCTGCGACCACGACCGACGGCTCATCGCCGGCGTTCTGGACGATCATGCGCAGCGGCTCTTCCATGGCGCGCAGGACGATCTTGATGCCTGCGTCCTGGTCCGGGTTGTCGCCCTTGATGTTCAGCGACGAACGTGCGCGCAGCAGTGCCACGCCGCCGCCCGGGACGATGCCTTCTTCCACGGCAGCGCGGGTTGCGTGCAGCGCGTCTTCCACGCGTGCCTTCTTCTCTTTCATCTCGACTTCGGTAGCTGCGCCGACGCGGATCACGGCAACGCCGCCGGCCAGCTTGGCCACGCGTTCCTGCAGCTTTTCGCGGTCGTAGTCCGAGGTCGCTTCTTCGATCTGGACGCGGACCATCTTGACGCGCGCTTCGATCGCTTCAGCCGAGCCTGCGCCGTCGATGATGATGGTGTTTTCCTTGCCCACTTCGATGCGCTTGGCCTGGCCCAGTTCCTGCAGGGTGACCTTTTCCAGGGTCAGGCCGACTTCTTCGGCGATCACCTGGCCACCGGTCAGGATGGCGATGTCTTCCAGCATGGCCTTGCGGCGGTCGCCGAAGCCCGGAGCCTTCACGGCGACGGTCTTCAGGATGCCACGGATGTTGTTGACCACCAGGGTCGCCAGGGCTTCGCCTTCGATGTCTTCAGCGACGATCACCAGCGGACGGCCGGCCTTGGCCACTTGCTCCAGCACCGGCAGCAGGTCGCGGATGTTCGAGATCTTCTTGTCGCACAGCAGGACGAACGGGTTCTCGTGGACGGCGACTTGCTTGTCCGGGTTGTTGATGAAGTACGGCGACAGGTAGCCGCGGTCGAACTGCATGCCTTCCACGATGTCCAGCTCGTCGTTCAGCGACTTGCCGTCTTCGACGGTGATGACGCCTTCCTTGCCGACTTTTTCCATTGCTTCAGCAATGCGCTCGCCGATCGAGGTTTCCGAGTTGGCCGAGATGGCGCCAACCTGGGCGATTTCCTTCGAGGTGGTGGTCGGCTTGGCGATCTTCTTCAGTTCTTCGACGGTCGCTGCGACAGCCTTGTCGATGCCGCGCTTCAGGTCCATCGGGTTCATGCCGGCGGCCACGAACTTCATGCCTTCGCGGACGATGGCTTGCGCCAGCACGGTCGCGGTGGTGGTGCCGTCACCGGCGTTGTCGCTGGTCTTGGAAGCGACTTCCTTGACCATTTGCGCGCCCATGTTCTGGAGCTTGTCCTTCAGTTCGATTTCTTTCGCAACCGAGACGCCGTCCTTGGTCACGGTCGGGGCGCCGAACGAGCGCTCCAGCACGACGTTGCGGCCTTTCGGGCCCAGGGTGACCTTGACTGCGTTTGCCAGGACGTTAACGCCTTCAACCATCTTGGCGCGTGCGATATCGCCAAACACTACTTCTTTAGCTGCCATGTTCTGTATCTCCGAATGAATTCGTGAATGTATCTAGAGGGGGAGGATTACTGGGCCACGACGGCCATGATGTCTTCTTCGCGCATCACCAGCAGTTCTTCGCCGTTGACCTTGACGGCCTGGCCGGAGTACTTGCCGAACAGCACGCGGTCGCCGACCTTCACTTCCAGCGGGCGAACCTGGCCGTTATCCTGCACCTTGCCGTTACCGACGGCGAGCACCTCACCCTGGTCCGGCTTCTCGGCGGCGGCATCAGGGATGATCAGGCCGGATGCAGTCTTGGTTTCCTGGTCGAGACGCTTCACGATTACGCGATCGTGCAGAGGACGAAGGTTCATGCAAAACTCCTTATCTTTCAATGGTTTGACTATCTATCAATTGCCGCCGCACCGGTTTTTGGTGCCGGCTGCGTCGGCTGCAAAGAGTTGTTAGCACTCTCTACTAACGAGTGCTAATTATAGGGACGATAATTACCCATTTCAAGCCACAGTGTGACTTGTTTAACTGATCTTTTTGCGATGGCACAATCTAATGGAGGGATCGGCCGGCTTCGCCGCCCCTTGCCTGCCTGCCAAGCCCGGCAGGGTACACTCCCGGGAGCGTTCGTGCCGCACGACTGTGCCGCACGGGTAGCTATTGACTTTTCTGCAGCGATTCGGTTGACGGAAAAACCATCTCAGTCCTATAGTGTCGAATGATTTCCGAATTCCAAGATCTCTCAGACAAAATCGACCGGCTCGCCCAGCTGACCCAGTCGCTGCGTGCGGAGAATTACCTGCTGCGCCAGGCCAACCACTTGCTGAGCGTCGAGAACGTCGCCTTCAAGGAGCGGCTGCAGGAAGCGCAGCGCCGCGTGGAAGCGCTGCTCGAGCAGCTGCCGCCGGCTCCGGATGCGGACGAGGGCGGCGCGGACGAAAGCGAGGCCACTCAATGATCCATCTCGACGTCACCATCATGGGCCAGCCTTATCGCCTGGCCTGCCGCGAGGGCGAGGAGCGCACCTTGCGCGAAGCCGTCCACTACCTCGACGGCAAGATGTGCGCGTTGCGCGATTCGGGCAAGGTCAAGGGGACGGACCGGATCGCGGTCATGGCCGCGCTGTCGGTCGCGGCCGAATTCCTGTCGGTGAAGTCGCCGCAGGGACCGCTGTCGGACATGTCGATCCTCGAAGTCAAGCAGAAGCTGGAAGCGATGCACACGGTCCTGGATAAAGCGCTCACTCCACAGGAAAATCTGTCCTGACGGTCAAAACCGTTTGACATGCCGGGCCAAGGGAGTAAACTGCGCACTACCCTGCGGTGTTCGAGATTTGCCATATATTCCTTGAACCATTCTTACGCATAGGTTGTGGAACACGTTCGATGGGCGTGAGCGTCGCTAGTCCGACGAACCCGAAATTGATCTGACCGCGACCACCTTGAACCGTTCTGGTTCGGGATGCCGGCAGAAACGGCACAGGCGGGGCACAGATACAGGCGGTTGCGCACTCGGTACGCAACCGCTTTTTTTTTGCGCGCCGCCACCGGCGCGTTTGTTTTTGCGGTTTGTTTTATGTGGAGGCGCGATGCGCTATTGGCTGATGAAATCCGAACCCGACGAGGTCAGCTTCGACGACGTGCTGGCCGCGCCGAAGCAAACGGTGGCCTGGTTCGGCGTGCGCAACTACCAGGCGCGCAACTTCATGCGCGACGCGATGTCGGTCGGCGACGGCGTCCTGTTCTATCACTCCAGCTGCGCGGTGCCGGGCGTGGCCGGCCTGGCCGAGGTGGCCAGCACGCCGTATCCGGACGCGACCCAGTTCGATCCAAACAGTCAATACCACGACCCCAAGGCCAAGCAGGAAGCGCCGCGCTGGACCTCGATCGACGTGCGCGCGGTGGAACAGGGGCGCTACCTGCCGCTGTCCGAACTGCGCACGATTCCCGCGCTCGAGGACATGGTGCTGCTGCAAAAAGGAAGCCGCCTCTCGATCTCGCCGGTCACGGCGCAGGAGTGGAAGGCCATCGTCGCCCTGGTGCGCGGCAAGGGGGCGTGATGGACGCCTGGCTGATTCTCGCCCTGCTGGCGATGGGCACCTTCGGCGGCTTCGCGGCCGGTTTGCTCGGCATCGGCGGCGGCATGATCCTGGTGCCCTTCATTACCATGATCTTCACGGCGCGCGGCATCGCTCCCGAGCTGGTGGTGCACATGGCGATTGCGACCTCGCTGGCCACGATCCTGTTTACCTCGCTGTCCTCGATGCGCGCGCATCATTCGCACGGCGCGATCCTGTGGCCGGTGGTGAAGCTGCTGGCGCCGGGCATCGTCGTTGGCTCGTGGATCGGGCCGTGGTTCGGCAAGCAGATGAATGCGTCGGTGCTGGCGGCTTTCTTCGGTGTGTTCGTGGCCTTCTCGGCGACCCAGATGCTGATCGGGAAAAAGCCCGCCGCGGCGCGCGCGCTCCCGGGCTCGCCCGGCATGTTCGCCACCGGAGGCCTGATCGGCACCCTGTCGGGCATCGTCGGCGCCGGCGGCGGCTTCGTGTCGGTGCCCTTCATGACCTGGTGCGGGGTGCGCATCCACAATGCGGTGGCCACCAGCGCCGCGCTGGGCTTCCCGATCGCGCTGTCCGGGACGCTCTCGAACATCTGGTTCGGCTGGGGCGAAGCGGGGCTGCCGCCGTATTCGCTCGGCTTCATCTATCTGCCGGCGCTGGCCATCATCGTGCTGGCCAGCGTGACCATGGCGCCGCTCGGCGCGCGCACCGCCCACCGCATGCCGGTGCGCCG
>CAMPHU010000003.1 GCA_946886065.1 uncultured Massilia sp.
CCTGGGCTTCGCCGTCGAACACGCTGACCAGGCTGGTGTCGCGCACGCGCTCGGCGTCCACGCGCAGGCGGCCCGGGCGGTTCATCCGGACGCGCGCCTGCGGCGTGGTGAGTTCGAATTCCGGCACCACGTCCTCGCTCGCGATGCGCACGCTGGCACTGCCGTAGTGCAGGCGCAGGCGCAGGCTGTCGTCGTCCAGCTCGGTCACTTCGAGCGAGCTGTCGCCGTCCAGGCGCACCGAGGTGGAGCCGATGCGCAGCTCGGTGCGCGCGCCGGGCGCGGTGGTGATGAGGTTGCGCGAGGTGACCGGCCAGTTGAGCAGCGCGTCGCTGGCCGCTTCGCCGACCTCGCCGTTGATGGTGACCTTGCCCTGGGTCAGCGACACGCGGCCGACGCGGCCGGGCGGCTCGGTCTCGAGCAGCTCGTCCTGCGCCACCGCGAGCGTGGAAAACACCGCCAGGGCGAGCGCGGCAGCGGTCTTGGTCAAACGGATGGTCATGGCGGGCTCCAGCGAAAAACGCGGACGAAGGGTGTCCACCTGATTACAACGCACGCGCTGTTTCAGGGACAACAGGGGTTACAGAAAGTTGCACCTGGATCGTGACAGAAACACGCGCGCGTCACAATTGCGGCCCGCACCCTGCCACTCAGGCCGGCTGGCCTCCGCGCTTGACGAAGAATAGCATCGAACCCATCACCATCAGGACAGCGCCAAACACACGGTTTTGCATCCGCATGGCGCGCGCATCGCGCAGGAAGCGTTGCATCGAGGCTGCCAGCGCGGCGTAGCCATGCATCACGATCGAATCAATGGTGACCATGGTCACGCCCAGAATTGCCAACTCCTTCAGTTGCGTCAGCAAAGGCGCACCCTGCGAAATGAACTGCGGCAGCACCGCCACCATGAAGATGATGCCCTTGGGATTAGTGGCATTGGTCAGGAAGCCCGTCAATACACGCCTGCCGAACGAGGGATGCGCTTCGAGGCCGACAGCGACCGTCGGGCCACTGCTTGCCGCCGCGCGCCACTGGGCGATGCCGAGGTAGATCAGGTAGAGCGCCCCGATGGCCTTGACCACGGTGAAAGCATCCGAAGAAGCAAGCAGCAGGGATCCCACGCCAGCGCCGGCAATGATGAGTACCAGGATCAAACCCAGCTGCAATCCAAGTACGGTTGCACTGGCTTTCCTGATGCCGTAGGCCAGGCCGTGCGACATCGACAGCACGGCGCCGGAACCGGGCGAAATGGCGATCAGGGTACCGGCAATGACGAAGGCGATCCAGGTAGCGAAGCTCATGCTGCGACGTGAGAAATAAGGAAGGGGAAGGATACTACGGGAGGGAACAGCCAGCTAGCGCGCGCGGCCGCCATTGCGGGGCCGCGGCGCGAGCCGTTGGGTACTGCTTACTTCTTCTTCGGGTTGACGGCGGCCTTCAGGGTGGCGCCGGCAGCGAAGCGCGGGGTCTTCGACGCAGCAATCTTGATCACTTCGCCGGTGGCCGGGTTGCGGCCCTTGCGTGCGGCGCGCTTGGTCACCGAGAAGGTGCCGAAGCCGGTGATGCCGACCGTGTCGCCCTTTTTCAGGCGCTCGGTGATGATCTCGATGATGGTGTTCACAGCGTCGTTTGCGGCAGCGCCGGACATCTCGGTGCGCTTCGCGAATTCCGCGATCAGTTCGCCTTTTTTCATAGGTCCCTCCGGGGTTAAAAGAGCGGGAAGATTAGCATAAATATTGCTCTGTGTAATCTCGCTCTCCCAAAGGAAGCCTTATGCCACGCTGGTTTCTATCGCCGGACCGCCCAAACGGTTGCGCAGCGCGGCGTTAATCAGGGTCTGGTAACCGGTGCCGCAGCGCTCGGACAGGTTGCGGAACTCCTTCAAAACTTCGTCGTCGAGGTAAATCGTGATGCGGGTCTTGCGTTTCGGCGGACGGCTACGGCGCACCGGTGCTGCTTGCAGGGTCGAATCGGTGTTCATGGGCATCTCCTTCATTGGACGAGGCTGCAGTACCGCAGCCCACTGATCGCACTATACGTATGCCGGGTTCCAGCTGCCCATCAAAAGCGACGAGATGCAGATTTCCGGGACTGAAATGCAAAAAGCCGCGCTGAACCGTGCGACCGCCCCCCGCTCGTCGGTTAATATGATGCGAGTTTGACATTATGGGAGCATGACTGATGGCTGCGGGAAGTTTGCTGGCACTACTGGACGACATTGCGAGCGTCCTCGACGACGTAACGGTGATGAGCAAGGTCGCCGCCAAGAAAACAGCCGGGGTGCTGGGCGACGACCTGGCGCTCAACGCCCAGCAGGTGACGGGTGTAAACCCCGACCGCGAGCTGCCGGTCGTGTGGGCGGTCGCCAAGGGCTCGCTGATGAACAAGGCGATCCTGGTGCCGGCGGCACTGGCCATCTCGGCCTTCGTTCCCTGGCTGATCACCCCGCTCCTGATGATCGGCGGCGCCTTCCTGTGCTACGAAGGCTTCGAGAAGCTGGCGCACAAGTATCTGCACAGCAAAGAAGAGGATGAGCAGCACCATGCCGAACACGTGGCGGCCCTGGCCAACCCGGCAGTCGATGTGCGCGAAGTCGAGAAGGACAAGATCAAGGGCGCGATCCGTACCGACTTCATCCTGTCGGCGGAAATCATCGTGATTTCCCTGGGCACCGTGGCCGCCGCCCCGTTTGGCCAGCAGGTGGCGGTGCTGGTCGCGATCGCGCTGGCGATGACGGTGGGCGTGTATGGCCTGGTGGCGGGCATCGTCAAGCTGGACGACGCCGGCCTCTACCTGAGCCGCAAGGCGAACGGCGCCGCCCAGGCCCTCGGCAAGCTGCTGCTGGCGCTGGCGCCCAAGCTGATGAAATTCCTGTCGGTGGTCGGCACCGCGGCCATGTTCATGGTCGGCGGCGGCATCGTGGCCCACGCGCTGCCGGCGCTGCACCACTTCTCGGAAGGCGTGGCGCACGCGGTGGAAGGCGTGCCGGCCATCGGCGGCGTGCTGGCCGCCATTGCCCCGACCGTGGTCGACGCCCTGATCGGCGTGCTGATCGGCGCCGCCGTGCTGCTGGTGGTGACCGTCGCCAAGCGTATGTTCGGCAAGAAAGCCACTGCCCATTAATAAAGCCTGGCGTGGACGGCGCTGCCGTCCACGCGTTCAACCGGCTCCGGCGAGTCGCCCGAGCCTCGACGCCGCCACCGCATCCCGCACCGCCCACGCCAGCGCCCCCAGCGCCATCGCGCTGAGCACCCAGCTTCCCCACCCGTGATGCACCGGCGCCAGCCCGGCCGGCAGCGCATGCCAGGCCAGCAGCGCCTGCCCGCTCAAGGTATAGATCACGCCCAGGTTCATGAACAGGAACAGGTGCAGCACCCGCTCCGTCACCGGCAGTACGCGGACATCGCCCTCGATCACCAGGTCGCGCGCCGACACCAGCACTTCCAGCACGAACAGCGCCACGATCCACCACACGAAGGGGCCGTGCCACTCCCACCAGGCCAGCGCCAGGAACAGCAGCGCGAACAGCAGCTCGCGCGCGCTGTGCATCCTTTCCTCGCCGACGGCCTCGGGCCGCGAGGGCAGCCTGGCCAGCAGCTCGTGGTTCAGGACCACGTCGATGCCGCCGATGACGCCGTGAACAATTAACGCATAGACATACGGCGGCACGATTTTGCCTTCTGCTCTAGACTTTGTAGGTCTCGCTGCGGCGGCTGAGCATGGCGCCGACGGCCAGGCCGATGGCGAAGCCGCCGTAGACCACGGCCAGCGAGGGCTTGGACAGGCGCTTCTCGTAGCCCGGATGCAGCGGCTTGGGCGTGATCTTGTAGTCGGTGAAGGCGGCCAGCGCCGAGGTTGCGGCGGCCGCGGCCATGGTGCCGACCGGGCTCTTCTTGTCCAGGACGGTGCCGGCGAAGCGCTCGAACACGAAGGACCAGAAGGTGGCGCTGGCGTGGTGGATCAGGTAGCCGGGCACGGTGTAGCGCAGCGACAGGCCGTCGCGGTGCGCGGCTTTCTCGCCGTGGACGTAGTGGCTGACCGCATTGGTGGGCGCGTACGGGCTGCCGGTTTCCTTCTTGCCCATCAGCGCCAGGGCGGCGGTCGAGAGAATGCTGGACGCGGTGCCGGATACCAGGGCGCGCTGTAATGCCGAGTTTTGCATGGGACCCTCTTATTGATGACGTGAAAGGAAGCATGGATGCGGATCCTGCTGACGGGAGCAAGCGGCTTCATCGGACAGCACCTGCTGCAGGCCTTGCTGGCCGAAGGCCACCAGGTCGTGTGCGCGATGCGCAAGCCCAAAACCGGCGCCGATCCGCGCGTTACCACCATCCATGCTGACTTCGCCAACGATACCGAACAATCCGTATGGCTGGCGCGCTTGTCGGGCATCGACGCCGTGATCAACACGGTCGGCATCTTCCGCGAGAGCGGCAGCCAGACCTTCGACCGCCTGCATACCGCAACCCCGCGCGCCCTGTTCGCCGCCTGCGCCGAATCGCACGGGGTGCAGACGGTGATCCAGCTGTCCGCGCTGGGCGCCGACGAACACGCGCAAACGCGCTACCACCTGTCCAAGAAGGCGGCCGACGATTACCTGGCCTCGCTGCCAGTGCGCGCCTGGATCTTCCAGCCTTCGCTGGTCTACGGCCCGGACGGCGCCAGCGCGCGCGCCTTCCGCACCCTGGCCAGCATGCCCTTCACCTTGCGCTTCGGCAGCGCGCCCCAGCTGGTGCAGCCGATCCACATCGACGACCTGGTGGCCGCCATCGCCGGCCTGCTGAGGCACCGCCTGGACATCCCGCCTGGGCAGGGCACGGCCATGCGCGTGCCGCTGGTGGGGCCGCAAGCCATGCCCTTCACCGACTACCTGGCGGCGCTGCGCAAGGCCATGGGCATGGGCAAGCTGCGCGTGCTGCCGGTGCCGGGCCCGCTGGCGCGGCTGGCGGCCAGGGCAGGGCGCCTGCTGCCCGGCGCGCTGCTGGACGAAGACGCCCTCAGCATGCTGGACCGAGGCAACACGGGCGATCCCTCCCTGGCCACGCGCCTGATCGGCCACCCGCCGCGTCCCGTCTCGCAATTCATCGCCGATCCGGGCGCGGAACGCACGCGCGCCAAGCTGGGCTGGCTGCTGCCCGTCCTGCGCTACAGCATCGCGGCGGTCTGGATCCTGACCGCCATCGTGTCCTACGGCCTGTATCCGGTCGAGGACAGCTATGCGCTGCTGGGCCGCAGCGGCATCCCGGAAGCGCTGCAGCCGCTGATGCTGTACGGCGCCGCCACCTTCGACCTGGTCTTGGGCCTGGGCATCCTGTTCCTGGCGCGGCGCCGCTGGCTGTGGCTGGCGCAACTGGCCCTGATCGGCTTCTATACCGTCGTCATCGCGGCCAAGCTGCCGGAATTCCTGCTTCATCCCTATGGGCCGCTGACCAAGAACCTGCCCATGCTCGCCGCCATCTGGCTGCTGGCCGAACTCGAGGAACAATAATGGACTACGTTGTCGTGAAGTGGCTGCACATCCTGTCGTCAACCTTCCTGTTCGGCACCGGCATCGGCTCGGCCTGGTACATGCTGTTCGCCAACGTCAGCCGCGACGTGCGCGCCATCGCCGTGGTCGCCAAGTACGTCGTGGTCGCCGACTGGCTGTTCACCGCCACCACGGCCGTGCTGCAGCCGCTCACCGGCTTCTACATGATCCACCTGGCCGGCTATCCGCTGCACAGCAAGTGGATCATGTGGTCGCTCGTGCTGTACGTGATCGCGGGCGCCTGCTGGCTGCCGGTGGTGTGGCTGCAGATCCGCATGCGCGACATGGCGCTTGACGCGGCGCGCACCGACGGCGAACTGCCGGCGCTGTACTGGCGCTATTTCCGGATCTGGGTCACGCTGGGCGTGCCGGCCTTCCTGGCCTTCGTGCTGATCTTCTGGCTGATGGTGGCCAAACCGATGTAGTGATAGCTTCTCCTAACCGAAGAAAGGAACCTGGATGCGCGCTTACCAAATTCTTCCCGGCGCAAACATCGACGGGCTGCAATGCATCGACTATCCGGACCGTGAGCTGGGAGCGGGCGAAGTCCGCATCCGCGTGCACGCCGTCTCGCTGAACTACCGCGACCTGATGGTAGCGAGCGGCAATTACCTGGTGACCGTCGACGATCCGATCATCCCCTGCTCGGACGGCGCCGGCGAAGTGCTGGCCACCGGCCCCGGCGTGACCCGGGTGCAGAAGGGCGAGCGCGTGGCCGGCTCCTTCTTTCCGCTCTGGCTGGATGGCGCGCCCGGCCCGGAAAAGATCCGCCACGCCCTGGGCGGCGATATCGACGGCATGCTGGCCGAAGAGGTGATCCTGCACGAGGACGCGCTCGCGCTCATTCCTCCCGGCCTGGACTTCCTCGAAGCCGCGACCATGCCCTGCGCGGCGGTGACGGCCTGGAATGCGATCTTTGTGTCGAGCAACCAGATCAAGCCGGGCGATACCGTGCTGCTGCTGGGCACGGGCGGCGTCTCCATCCTCGGCCTGCAGCTGGCCAGGGCGGCCGGCCTGCGCACCATCGTCACCTCGTCGAGCGACGACAAGCTGGCCCGCGCGCGCGAACTGGGCGCCCACCACACGATCAACTACCGCAGCATTCCCGAATGGCATGACGAAGTCCTGCACCTGACCCGCAACATGGGCGCCAACGTGGTGCTGGAAGTCGGCGGGCAGGGGACGGTGAACCGCTCGGTGTCGGCGGCGGCGATGGGCGGCACCGTCGCCATCATCGGCGGCGTGAGCGGCTTCGGGGGCGAAGTGAATCCGGCCTCGCTGCTGGCCACGGCCAAGCGCATGGTCGGCATCTACGTCGGCAGCCGCACCATGCTGGAAGACGTGATGCGCTTCGCCGACACCACGGGCGTCAAGCCGGTGATCGACCGCGTGTTCCCGTTCTCCCAGGCCCAGGAGGCCTACCGCTACATGGAATCGGGCTCGCACTTCGGCAAGGTGGTGATCGACGTGACCGATCGCAGCTGATCATTTTTTCAGCGGCACCAGTTCGATCTCGAACAGCTTGGGCCAGAGCTTGCCGGTGACGAACAGGCGCTGGCTCTTGCCGTCCCAGGCGATGCCGTTGAGCACGGCATCGGGGTTGGCGGTGCCGCGCTGGTCCTTCGGCAGCAGGCCGGTGAGGTTGATCCAGCCGATCACCTTGCCGCTGTCCTTGTCGATGCGGGCGATGACGTCGGTGCCCCAGATGTTCGAATACAGCTCGCCATCGACCACTTCCAGCTCGTTGAGCTGGTTGATCGGCGTGCCTTCGGCCGTCACCTGGATGCGGCGCAGTTCCTTCATCGTCCTGGGGTCGAGGATGCGGACGAAGGAGCTGCCGTCGCTCATGTACAGGTGCTTCGCATCGTTCGCCAGGCCCCAGCCTTCGCCCACGTACTCGAAGCGCTGCTTCAGCTTGAAGCTTTTCAGGTCGAACACATAGCCCACCTGCGAGGTCCAGGTCAGGCCGATGAGCTGGTTGCCGACCGCCGTCGCCCCCTCGCCGAACACATCGGGCGGCAAGTCCTGCTTTTGGACCACCTTGCCGCTCTTGAGTTCCACCTTGCGGATCGACGACTTCCCGTTCTGGCCGGTGCTTTCGTACAGGTAACCGTCGCGGAAGAACAGGCCCTGGGTGAAGGCTTGCGGATCGTGGGGATAGGTGTTCTTGACGACAAATCCATAGACCGGAATCGCAGCCTGGGCGGCACCGGCCAGCGTGCAGGCGAGGGCAAGGGTGGTGAACTGTTTCAGCATGGCGTGCTCAGGAATGAGGTCGGGAAACTGTATCACACGTAGGCCAGCATCCGCCCGCAGGTGATCACGGCCATCCACAGCAGCAGCGACAGCGCCGCCTGCAGCCTGGCCCAGCCCGGAATGTCGTCTTGCCAGCCGGCGGCGCCACGGTAGGGGCCGAGGTGGAACAGCAGGGCGTTCACGCCCGCGGCCGCGATCAGGCACAGCTTGAGCAGGAAGACGGGGTTGCCCAGCATCTCGATCGGCTGGGTGGAAAACATCAGCAGTCCGGTCGGCACGACCAGCAGCAGGCTGCCCACCGACCAGGGCAGCAGGTGGCGCGCCAGCGCCCGTACCGGCAGCTCGCGGCCGAAGCCGAGCACGCGCAGGTCGAACATCGCCACCGCGCCTACCAGCACGGCAAAGCCGAGGATGTGCGCGGTCTCGACGATGGGATAGAGCCAGGCATGGCCGCGCATGGCGGCCGCCACCGGTGTGGACGCGACCCATGCGGCCGCGTCCGTCCATGGCATCAGCGCAGCTCCGTGGTCTTGCTGCCGATGATGATGCGTTCGGCGCGCAGTTCGTCCGGTTTGTTGCGGTTCTGGTAGCCGACCACGGTGGCCTTGCCGCCGGTGGCCAGCATGTCCTTGGACAGGCCGCGGTTTTCCATGCGTCCCGGCGGCGCCAGCACCACCAGCCAGGTCTTGTCGGCGGTCTTCAGGCGCACGTAGCCGTGCGGCTGCATGTAGCCGGACTCCTCGATCGTGCCGCTCAGTTGCAGCGGCTTGTCGGCATCGTATTCGCTCCAGCCATGGTGGGCGGATGCGGTGGCGGCCACCAACGTGGCCAGCAGGAACAGTCGTTTCATGGGCTCACTCCGGTTGAGGACAGTGCCGACGATTGTACGCCTGGACGTTCAGCCGTGCGCAGGCAGCACACCCAAGGTTTCCAGGCGCGCGCCGGCGGGGCGGGTCACCACGATGTCGCCCTGCGCCACGGATTCGCCGACCAGGGCGCGGATATTGATGTCGTGCGTCACCAGCACCAGGTTGGCCTTGCCCGTATGGCGTCCGGCCCTGGCCTGCACCTCGGCCACCTTGCCGCGGCGGCGCGCGTCTTCGTCCCTGAACATCGAGTCGAGCATGGGAGCGGGGTCGGCGCGGCCGAAGACCAGGCGGGCGGTGTCCAGGCAGCGGCACCAGCGGCTCGACAGCACCTCGCCGATGGGAATGCCGCGTCTGCGCAAGGCGTCGCCGATGCGGCGCGCGTCGCGCCGGCCGGCATCCGACAGGTTGCGCTGGCTTGCGCAGCGCTCCAGCACGAAGCCGGGCGGGTCGCCGATGCCGGGATCGGTGGCGGCGTGGCGCATCAGGAGCACATGGCCGCCTTCGCGCAGGCGCTGCCACAAGGCGGCGTCGTTCTGCGCCGCACCCAGGGGGAGGCTGGTTCCGGCCAGCAGCGCCAGGAATGGGCGTCGGTGCATGTTCGCCTCGTCGACAAAGCAGTGCCCGGATTATCCCGCCGCAGCGGCCTGAAAGGGCGCACGCCTTGCCGGGCATGGCGTGTACACTGCCGGGATGTCCCGGAACGAGGAGAACGCCATGCTGCTGCAACGCCCGGCAACGGGCGCCGACCTGGCGGCGCTGTGGGAACTGCGCACCCGCGCGGTGCGGGCCACCTGCGCCTCGCATTATCCGCCCGACGTGATCGACACCTGGTGCGCCGCGCCGCCGCCCGTCGCGCTGCCGCTGCTGGTGCAGGCCGGCGGCGCCGTGGTGGCGGAAGAAGACGGCCAGCTGCTCGGCTACGCCATCCTCAACCAGGAAACGGGCGAGGTGGATGCGGCCTTCGTCGATCCCGCGCACCAGGGCCGCGGGATCGCCCTCGGGCTGATGCGCGAGCTGGAAACCCTGGC
The DNA here is from genome assembly GCA_946886065.1 of uncultured Massilia sp. The sequence continues at coordinate 9,678 of CAMPHU010000003.1, forward strand.
CCGGATGCGCGGCCTGGCGCGCATGTTCCTGTCCGCCTCGCTCAACGCGGTGCCGTTCTACGAGCGCGCCGGGTTTCGCCGGGTGCGCGAGGAAGTGGTTCCGCACCGCAGCGGGATAGGCATTGCTTCCGTGTTCATGGAAAAGCCGCTTCCCCGCATGCAGGCAGTTCATGCAGGGTGACTGGCACGGCGCGCGCATCCTGCATACACTGGTGCGTCTTCTCTCCTGGCTCCCATCATGCACCCTGCATTCCTGCCCTTGTTCCTGCTGGGCGCCCTGGCGGCGCCAGGCGCCTCCGCCGCGTCCTGCGACGCCTATGCCGGCGACCTCGCCGCGATGGCCGGCGCGGACCAGGCCCTGCGCAAGCGGATCGACTTCCTGAACCAGCACACGCCCGAACAGCAAAGAAACCTGCAGCACCTGGGCCTGGTCGACCGCACCAACACGGAGCGCCTGAAGTCCTGGGTCGCACGCTGCGGCTGGCCCGACAAGGCCAGGGACGGCGACCAGGCGGCCGGCCACGCCTGGCTGCTGACCCAGCACGCCGACCATGACCGGCCCTTCCAGAAGCGCATGCTGGCGCTGATCGAGGCGGCGGCGGCGAAGGCCGGCGAAGGCGTCGGCAAGAATTTCGCCTACCTGTATGACCGCATCGCGGTCGCCGAACAACGCCCGCAGCACTACGGCACCCAGTTCGCCGGCGCGGGCAGCAGGCCCTGCGAACTCGACTTCGCGCCGATGGACGACCGCGCCAAGGTGGAGGAGCGGCGCAAGGCGATCGGCCTGATGCCGCTGGAGGCCTACCGGCGGCTCATGCGCGAGATGCAGCATTGCCCGGTCGATGTGGCGAGCGGACAGCCGAACGCCGATTACCACTATGCGCCGCCGGCAGGAGGGATCAAGCCATGATCCGGCTGCCGAAGCGCTTCGTCATCCTGCTCGCCGCCGCCCTGCCTTGCCTGTCCGCCCAGGCGGCATGCGGGCGCGTGGCCGCGGACCTGGACAGCATGGCCACCGCCGACCAGGCGCTGCGCCACCGCATCAAGCACCTCGACGGCATGACGCCGGCCCGGCACAAGCTGATGGACCGGCTGCGCATCGTCGACCATGAGAACACGCGGCGCCTGAAGGCCATCATTGCGCAGTGCGGCTGGCCGAGCAAGGCGAAATACGGGGAATCGGCGGCCGGCGCGGCCTGGCTGCTGGCCCAGCACGCCGACCACGACCTTCCCTTCCAGAGGCAGGCGCTCGCGCACATCGAGCAAGCGGCGGCCGACGGCGGGCAGCCGCTGGACCAGTTGTTCGCGCTGCTGTCGGACCGCGTGGCGACCGCCGAACGGCGTCCCCAGCTCTACGGCACCCAGCTGATGGCGCCGGCCGACAAGCCTTGCGCCTTCGACTTCCAGGCGATGGACGACCGCGCCAAGGTGGAGGCGCGGCGCAAGGCGATGGGCATGCCGCCGCTCGCGGACTACCGCAAGATCGTGCTCGAGATGAGCAACTGCCCTGTCACGCCGGAGCTTGGTGCGCCCAATTAATGTGTCGGGATCGGGTTCGCCGCGATATAGGCGTTGAACTCGTTGACCAGCTGGTGCTCGCCGGGGCCGGCGTTGTTCCGCATCGGCAGTGCCGATTCGACCACCACTTCTTCCTTGTCGCTGCCCAGGGCGGCCATGGTCTGCTCGATGAAGGCGGCCAGCGGCATGGCGCGCGGGTCGTCGCTCTTGACGATCAGGTCCGTGTTGACCCAGGGCGGAGCGATTTCCTGCAGCCTGACCGAGGTATCGCGCAGCATGAAGCGCTGCGACAGCGTGTACGAGTGCAGGGCGGCCTTGGTGGCCGAGTACACCGCGGTCGAGGCCAGCGGCACATAGGCCAGCACCGAGGTATTGTTGATGATGGTGGCGCGCGGCTGCTGCTTGAGGTGGCCGATCAGGGCGGAACTCATGCGGATCGGGCCGAGCAGGTTGGTGGTGACGGTGGACAGCATGGTGTCCTCGTCGATCGCGCCGGCGGCATCGTCGAAGGGCATGATGCCGGCGTTGTTGACCAGGACGTTCAGGTTCGGGAAGTCGCCGGTCAGCTGCGCGGCGACGCGGCGGATGCTGGCCGGGTCGGCGATGTCGAGTTCGACGGCGTGCATGCCGGGGTTGGCGTTCACCACTTCGTCGAGCAGCGCCTTGCGGCGGCCCGCGATGATCACGGTGTTGCCCAGCTTGTGGAAGGCTTCCGCCAGGCCGCGGCCGATGCCCGAGGCGCCGCCGGTGATGAGGATGGTGTTGTCGGTGAGTTGCATGCTGGTTCTCCGTGTGGGGTGTCGATGTGAACAGTCTACGGAGACGGGATGTGGCCTGTTGGTCGAATATCCCTCGATTTAGGACATCGTCGCGGCCGCGAAAATAAAAAACGGCGTGCATCGCTGCACGCCGTTCGACGGCATTGGCCGGCGATCAGATGAAGGTGAAGGTCATCTCCTCGGACAGGCGCGACTTCGGCAGATGCGCATTGAAGTCGGCCTCCGACGAATACCCGAAGCTCACCAGCACCAGGCTCGCCAGCCCCTGCTCGTTCAGGCCGAACTCCGCGTCGAGGATCTTCTGGTCGAAGCCTTCCATCGGCGTGGCGTCGATGCCCAGGGTGGCCGCGCCCAGCAGGGCGGTGCCCAGCGCCAGGTAGACCTGCTTTTCCAGCCACTGCGCCACGTCCTTGCTGCCGTAGCGGTGCTGGTGCACGTAGCCGCGGCGGCCCGCGTCCTGGCCGGCGCGCGCGGCGGCGTCGCGGAAGCGGCCGTCGCGTTCTTCCTGCTCGAGCAGCTTGTTCAGGTGCGCTTCATCCATGTCGATGCGCGAGCACAGCACGATGACGTGCGAGGCATCCTGGATCTTCGCGGCATTGTACGAATAGCCACCCTGCGCCGCCTTGGCGATACGGGCGCGCCCTTCCGGCGTGTTGGCGACGATGAAGTGCCAGGGCTGCGAATTGACCGACGAGGGGCTGTGGCGCAGCAGGCTGTACACCTTCTGCATCAGGTCTTCGGGGATGCGGCGCTGCGCATCGTAGGCTTTGGCGGTATGGCGCTCCTTGGCGGCCGACAGAATATCCATGCTTGATCCTTGCAACAAAAAGAAAATGGTAAGCGATCTGGCGATTACGCGTAGGCGAGCACGATTTTCCCGTGCGCCTTGCCGCTTTCGACCAGTGCATGCGCGCGGCGCATGTTGGCGGCGTTGATGTCGCCGAAATGCTCGCTCAGCGTCGTCCGCAGGCTGCCCTGCTCCACCATCCCGGCAACGCGGTTCAGCAGCTCGTGCTGGCGGATCATGTCCGGCGTCTGGAACATCGAGCGCGTGAACATCAGCTCCCAGTGCAGCGAGACCGACTTGCGCTTGAGCGGCATGGCGTCCAGCGTGTCCGGATCGTCGATCAGCGCGAACTGGCCCTGCGGCGCCAGCACCTCGACGATCTCCGCGTAGTGCCGGTCGGTGTGGGTCAGGCTGACGACGATGTCCACCGCCTCGACGCCCAGCGCGGCCAGCTGCGGCTTCATCGGCTTGCCGTGGTCGACCGTATGGTGGGCGCCCAGTTCGCGCACCCACTGCTGCGTGAGCGCGCGCGAGGCGGTGCCGATGACGGTGAGACCGGTCATGCGTCTTGCCAGCTGGGTCAGGATCGAACCGACACCGCCGCCCGCACCGATGATCAGGAGCGACTTGCCTTCGCCGCCGCCTTCCGGCACCTTGATGCGGTCGAACAGCAGTTCCCAGGCGGTGATCGACGTCAGGGGCAGCGCCGCGGCCTGGGCGAAATCCAGGTTGGCCGGCTTGCGGCCGACGATGCGCTCGTCCACCGCCTGGAACTGGCTGTACGAGCCCGGGCGGGTGAGCGAGCCGGCGTAGAACACTTCGTCGCCCGGCGCGAACAGCGTCACCTTGGCGCCGACGGCGCGCACGATGCCGCTCGCGTCCCAGCCAAGTACGCGCGGCTCGGTCACGGCCGCACCGCGGCGCACCTTGGTGTCGACCGGGTTGACGGCGACGGCGCGCACTTCGACCAGCAGGTCGTTGGGGCCGGCCAGCGGCATCGGCAGATCCATGTCCTGCAGGGCGCCTGGCTCCTCGATGGGCAAACCGTGCTGGGTGTAGACGATGGCTTTCATGGGTGTGCTCCAATGCGGGTGAATGCGATGGAGGCGATTCTAGGGAAAGGCCGAGCAGGAAAACACCGGTATGGCAGAATTACACTTTCACTGCAGGCGTGAAAATCCCTGCCGCTTTCACTACCTGGAAGAACATGATCCGACTCGACGACCTGGCCCTGTTCGTGCGCTCCGCGGCGCTGGGCAGCTTTTCGCAGGCGGCGCGCGAGGTGAACCTGCTGCCGGGGCAGGCCAGCGCCGCCATCCAGCGCCTGGAGCGCGAGCTCGACATCCGCCTGTTCGCGCGCTCGACGCGCAGCCTGCGCCTGACCGAGGAAGGAAAACGCTACCTCCCTTACGCCCAGGATGCGCTGCAGGCCTTGCGCGAAGGCCGGGAGGGCATGCGCGGAGAAGACGCGGCCCTGAGCGGCACCCTGCAGATCGCGGCGCCCTCGGACTTCGGCCGCAACCTGCTGCTGCCGTGGATCTCGGAGTTCCGCGGCAACCACCCCGGGCTGGACATCCAGCTGCTGGTGTCGGACCAGGTGGCGGACGTCTTCCGCGATCCCGTCGACATCGCCCTGCGCTACGGCCAGATCGACGACGCCAGCTTCATCGCGCTGCCGGTGGCGCCGGAGAACCGGCGCGTGCTGGTGGCCTCGCCGGCCTATCTCGCACGCCACGGCCGCCCACGCTCGCCGCTCGACCTGGCGACCCACAGCTGCCTGGTATACCGGCTGCGCGGCCGCAGCTACGACCGCTGGTGCTTCCCGGCCACGGGCGAGGTAGTGCAGGTGAGCGGCCCGCTGGTGAGCGACGATGCCGACGTGGTACGGCGCTGGGCGGTGGCGGGAGAAGGCATCACCTACAAATCCTGGCTCGACGTGCACCAGGACGTAGTGGAAGGGCGCCTGGAAGTGCTGCTGCCGGCGATGCCGGGCGAGCCGACGCCCATGAACCTGGTGTGCCCGCACCGCAAGCAGTTCTCGCCGGCGGTCAAGCTGCTGCATGCGCTGGTGGCGGAGCGCTGCCTCCCCATCACGGCGCAGCTGCTGCGGATGCTCGGGCAGTAGATCAGCCGGCGCGCAGCAGCAGCAGGGCCAGCAGGAGCATCAGGCTGCCGGTGAAGGCCTCGATGCCGCGCCACACCGCGGGCCGCGACAGCACCGGCGCGCAGCGGCGCGCGCCGAAGCCGAGCGCCGAGAACCACAGCACCGAGGCCGTCATCGCGCCCAGCGCGAAGGACAGGCGCTGGGCGGAGGCGAAGCTGCCGCCCACGGTCCCCAGCAGCACCACGGTATCGAGGTAGACGTGCGGATTGAGCAGGGAGATCGCCAGCACCGTGGCCAGCGCCTTGCCGAGGGTCTGGACGTGCTGCCCGTCGACGCTGAGCGCGCCACCGCCGCTTTTGCTGGCGCTGCTGGAGAAGCAGCGCAGGCCGTACCAGACCAGGAAGGCCGCGCCGCCGTAGCGCGCCACGCCCACCAGCACGGGCGAGGATTCGACCAGGGCGCCCAGGCCGGCCATGCCGAGGGCGATCAGGATCACGTCGATGACGATGCAGGTGGCGACCACCGGCAGCACATGCTCGCCGCGCACGCCGGTGCGGATCACGTGCGCGTTCTGCGCGCCGATCGCCATGATCAGGCTGGCCCCCAGGCCCAGCCCCTGTAGAAACACCTGTTGGGAAAACATGTGGCCTCCGTGGGAAAGCCATCACTATCCCTGTCCGCGGGCCTGGATTCAATTATATTCATGAAATCTAAACCTCCTTAAGCAGGACTGAATCATGAAGCTCGACGCGCGCCGCAGCGCGGCCTTCCTGGCCGCCGTCGATTGCGGCAGCCTGGAGCTGGCCGCCAGCCAGCTGAACATCACGCCTTCGGCGGTCTCGCAGCGGATCTCGGCGCTGGAACAGGACCTGGGCACGCCGCTGCTGGTGCGCAGCCGTCCCTGCCGCCCGACCGGCCCGGGCACGCGGCTGGTGCAATACCTGCGCCGTTCCACCCTGCTGGAATCGGAGTTCCTGGCCGAGATGGGGATGGATCCGGGGCCGGTGCGGGTGGCGCTGGCGGTCAACAACGACACCCTGGCGACCTGGCTGCTGCCGGTGCTGGCGCCGATCCTGCTGGAAGAACAGCTGCTGGTCGAATTCCTGCTCGACGACCAGGGCCATACCTTCGGGCTGCTGGAGCAGGGCCGGGTGGTGGCTTGCGTGACGGGCGAACCGGCGCCGCTGCATGGCTGCACGGCCAGCGCACTGGGCGTGATGCGCTACCGCCTGGTGGCCTCGCCGGCCTTTGCGCGGCGCTGGTTCCCGGACGGCTTCTCGCGCAGCGCCGCGCTGCACGCGCCGGTGATGGTGTTCGACCGCAAGGACCCGTTGCAGTCGAGCTTCCTGCTGCAGCATTTCGGATTGCCGGAGGGCGCTTATCCCTTCCATTACGTGCCGGCCAGCGATCCCTATGTGAACGCGATCCGCGCCGGGATGGGTTACGGCCTGCTGCCGCTCGAACAGTGCGCGGCGCTGCTGGAATCGGGCGAACTGGTCGACCTGACGCCGCACCTGCACGTGGACGTGCCGCTGTACTGGCACGCGTGGCGCATTCAGCCGCCGCGGCTGGAGCGCATGGGGGCCGCGCTGGTAAAAGCGGCGCGCGGGGTGCTGCTGCCGATCGGCCACCACTGAACCACGCCCCACAGCAGTTCCGGGACCAGGAACAGCCAGAGCACGGGGAGCGGGTCCTGGAGCATGGCCCAGGCGAGCCAGGCGGAAAAGACCAGGCGGGCGGTGGCGTCGAAGCGGCCCAGCATCAGGCTGGGGGCGGTGAGGCGGCAGGCGGACCAGGTGAGCACGACGGTGCCGAGCAGGCTTGCGAGCAGGTAGTGGATGGTGTCGAAGCCGGGCAGTGGATCGGCGCCTAGCCACTGGTTGATGTGCGAGAGCTGGGCGTAGAGGAGGGCGAAGGTCCACGGGGTGGCGAAGGGCGCGACGACGACGATGTCGTAGAGGGCGCTGGCGCGGGTGAGGCGGAGGTAGCTTGGAAGTGGGAGCATCTGCTCATGCTCGCACCGTTGGAAGTCGAAGCGTTTGAGGTGTGCATAGAAACTTGGGTTCCCCACCATAAAAAACGGGCCGGCTTCCCGGCCGGCCCGTATCAAACGGAGAGTTCAGGAAAAGCGCTCAGGTCCCGATCCGCCCTCCGTCGTTCTTGGTGATGACGATGGTCGCCGAGCGCGGACGCTTGCCCGCGCCATACCCCGCATTCGATGGCCACTGGCTGGTGTACTTGGCCGGATCGGCGATGTTGCTCGAGGAGGTGCTTTCGCCAGGATGCTGGATGTTCACGAACAGCGCCTTGCCATCCGGCGTCTCCGCGATGCCGGTGATCTCCGACCCCACCGGCCCCACCAGGAAGCGCTTGAGCGTGTCGGCGGTGGCGCTCTTGCCGACGAAGGTGTCCACGTTCAGCGCCGAGCCGTCCGCACGCGGGTAGCTCAGGGTGACTTTCTTGCCATCGCCCACCTGCCCCGGCACGCCGGCCAGCATCATGCAGTTGCTGACGTCGGTGTAGGCGCCGTCGTCGGTCTGGAACCAGCAGATGCCGGTGGCGGTGCTGAAGGCCAGGCCGTCCGGGCTGGAGAAGTCCTGGTCGGCGCTCAGGCCCGACAGGTTGACCTTGTCGGCGGCGGCGGCCGCTTCGGCGCCGAACAGGTACACGTCCCAGGTGAAGCCGGTCGCGGCGGAACCCGCGGCGCCTTCCTTGACGCGCAGGATGTGGCCGTTCGGGTTGCCGTTCTGCGCGCTCGTGCCCTTCATGTCGGTGTAGACGCGCGGGTTGGCGGCATCCGGCGCGGCCTGGCTGGAACTGCCCGGCTCCACGCGGCGGTTGCTGTTGTTGGTCAGCGTGAAGTAGATCTCGCCGTTGGCCGGGTTCACCGAGCACCATTCAGGACGGTCCATCCTGGTCGCGCCCACCGCGTCGCCTGCCAGGCGCGCATTCACCAGCACGTCGGCCTGGTCGGTGAACTTGTAGTTGGCGTAAGCGGCGATGGCCGGATTGGTGATCGACAGCTCGATCCACTGTCCGCTGCCGTCGGCGGCGAATTTGGCGACGTACAGCTTGCCGTTGTCCAGGTACTTGTCGCCGGTGGCGATGCGGTCCGCCGCGGTGGCGTCGGCGGCGCTCCAGAGGGTGTTGGACACGTACTTGAAGATGTATTCGTTGCGCGAATCGTCGCCCATGTACACGGCCAGCGGCTTGCCCGCCTCCACCTTGCCGAAGGCGGCGCTTTCGTGCGCGTAGCGGCCCAGGGCGGTGCGCTTCTTGATGACGCGGGTCTTGTCATAGGCATCCATCTCGACGATGTAGCCCATGCCGTTCATCTCGTTGCGGTAGTCGTCGCTGCCGTCGGGCGAAGCGCCGGTTTTGCTGATGTTCCAGCGCGCGTATTTGTCGTCCGTACCGCCGGTTTCCCAGCCGTGGCGCGATGCGGCGCCCTGGTCGCGGCCATAGCGCTTGAGCGCGGCCACGCTCTTGTCGGCGCGCGCGGCGTCGTCGGTGGCGGACCGGGTGAAGTAGCCGGACCAGTTCTCCTCGCCCGACAGGTAGGTGTTCCACGGCGTCTTGCCGGTGCCGCAGTTGTTCAGGGTGCCGCGGGTCTTGGTGCCGGTCGGCGAGTATTTGGTGGTCACGAGCACATTGCCGCGCACCGGGCCGGACAGCTCGACCTCGGTCTGCTGGTGCACGCGGCGGTTGAACGAGGAATCCTTCAGGGTTTCCCACTTGCCGGCGTTCTTGCGCACTTCGACCACGGACAGGCCGTGCAGGGCCATCTCCTTGTCCACTTCCAGCGCGGGACGCGGCAGGCTCATGGTGCCGCCGTTCGCATGCAGGAAGAAGGACGAGAGCTTGTCGTCGGTGGTGGCTTCGTGGTTCATCGCCAGCAGGCCGCGGCTGTTCTCGCTGGTGGAGGGCGCGCCGGTGCTCGAGAGCGGGAAGAATTCCATGCCGTCGTGATGGTCGCCGGCGCGGTTTTCCATGTCGCTGTCGGTGCCGTCGTTCTTGTAGGCCGGCGTGGCGGCGGTGAGCGGATCGCCCAGCGCGTACAGGACCGTGGCGGTGTAGCCGGCCGGGACGACGACGGCGTCCGCCAGGCTCTTGGACACGGCGGTAAAGCCCAGCAGCTTATCGGCAGGTGGCGTGGTGCCGGTCGGCGGCGCCGGCGCGGTGACGGTGTCGCTGTCCGAACCGCCGCAGGCGCTCAGGCCCATGGCGCCGAGGAAGGCGGTGGCGGCCGAGGCGGCGCCGCCGCGCAGCAGGCTGCGGCGGCTCAGGCGCGCGCTGAGGACGGTGCTGAAGTGCTCGTTCGACGATGGGTTGGTGTCGGTATCGTCATGGTCGACAGGGATGCGGGCAAAGTCGGTCGGCTTGTTCACGAAGTGGATCCTGTTCGGTAAGGGGTGAAAGTCCGAACATGGTAGAGAGCCAAGATGACTACTTTGTGACGCCTTGATAACAGTTTGATGACACAGTCTGTCTTTACGCTTGGCGATGCCCGAGGCCGATGCAGGCCGCGCCCAGCAGCGCCAGCCCGACGCCGAGGTAGTCGCTCCAGACCGGCTTGATGCCGTCGACCACGGCCAGCCAGGCCAGCGCGGTGGCGATGTAGACGGCGCCATAGCTGGCGTACACCCGGCCGCTGGCCGCCGGATGCAGGGTGAGCAGCCAGACGAAGGCTGCCAGGCTGAGCGCGGCGGGCAGGAGCAGCCAGGTCGAGCCCTTGCCGGTCAGCCAGAGCAGGGGAAGATAGCAGCCGAGCAGCTCGGCGATGGCGGTCAGGAAGAACAAGCCGAGCATGCGGCTCGATGCGAACAGGTCGAAGGTCATGGGCAGGATCGTGGACGGCGGAATACCGCCGTGATCCTACCATCCGCCGTCAGTAACGCCCCAGCTCGCGGACCAGGTCGGAACGCAGCTCGTCGATCGTGGGCGTGATGCCCTTGTCGCCGGGTGTGTAGAAAATGCCCGGCAGGACGCGGTCCTGCTCCAGCTGCGGCAGCAGGTCTTCCAGCAATTCCTCGATGGAGAAGGCCTGGGCGTCGTAGCCGTCCCATTCGTATTCGGCGCACAGGCTGGCGTAGTCGCTCGCCGGCCACATCGGAAACACCAGGGTGCCGTCGTCGGTCTTGGCCAGCGCCCAGCCATCCTGGTACAGCCCCCAGACTTCCTGCGCATCCGCGACGCGCTTGATGAAGTATTCGTAGCGTTCCGGGCCCGGCAGGGTGACGACCGCCGCCAGTTGCTGCGCGCCCAGCTTGATCGCCGAAATAATCCTTTCGCTCATCACCATTCCTGTCGATGCAGGCGACATGCCCGTAAAGTCTCAGCATACGACAACATGGCCGTTCGGCGCAGAATCTAGCGTGCGCGCCCTTTGGAATGACGTGGAGAAACCTAGAGGACGTGCAGGCCGTAGCGCACGTCGCGCCGGTTGGCCGTCTGCGCGCCCTCGACCAGGAAGGCGTCCCAGCCGAGACGCACCGCCGGCCCCGTCTCGTGCAGGGCGGCGCTGCGCACATCCAGCGCGCGCAACTCCAGTTCGATCTCATAGGCCAGGGACACGCCGGTGAACATCGACAGCAGGCTTTTCAGGGCCCTGGCCGCCATGCCGCCGGGCAGGAAGGCGTCGAAACGCGCGCGGTCGAGCGGCCCGACCACCAGGCGCAGGCGCAGATCGCGCTGCCAGACGCGGGCGCCGGCGATCGCGCGCGCCCCGAGCACGGCCTTGTCGTCGCCGAGCATGGTCTGCTGGGACAGCGGCACGGCGTACCAGTCGCCCACGAACTGCTCGACCATGACCGGCTGGCCGAAGTACTCGGACAGCACGCGCCCGATCTGCACGGCGGAAGCGGGACGCTGGCGGATGCTGGCGGCGAAGTAGGCCATGGTTTCGTCCAGCACCGCGCCCTGTTCGGGACTGGCCAGGCGCGCGCGCAGCGAGGCGTCGCCGACGCCGGCCAGCGCCAGCAGCAGCGGCAGGAAGGCGTCGCGCCCGTCCAGCTGGTATTGCTGCGCCAGGCGGTACTTGCGCCAGGCCGCATAGAACAGGGCCAGCGAGCGGTTCGAGAAAGTGTCGAGGAAGGCGCGGGGACCTTCATCCTTGTCCTTGTCGCTGGCCTGGTGCTCGGCGAGGCGCTCGGTGTAGTGGGCCGGCAGCACGCCATTCCCGCCCAGCAGGCCCATGAAGGCCGGCGTGATGCGGATGTGGCGCAGGCTGCCGTCTTCCAGCGCCGCGGCCAGCGCGGCGGCCTGGGGCTGGATGTCGCGCGGCTCGGGCTGGACCGCCTCGAGCTGGCTGGGCGGGAAGCGCAGCGAGGTGGAATTCTGGAAGCGCAGGTGGCGTGCAACCAGGTCGTCGCCCGGCTGGCCGCGGCGCCGCAGCCAGGTTTCCAGCAGGCGCACGGCCTGGAAGAACTCGAAGCGCCAGGGCTCGCGGCACAGGCGCTCGATTACAGCAGGCTGAGGTCCCCGCTTCGCGGATCGCATGTGAGCAGCTCCTCTCCGGTTTGGCGCGACAGCATCACCAGCCGCGTGAAGCTGTTGGCATGCACGTACAGCGCAAGAAAGCGCTCGACGATGTGGGCGAAGGCGTGGATGCCGCTGCCGACAAACGCTTCCTCGTCGATCGTCAGGCGCACCTCGACGCCGCGCACCAGGCAGTTGAAGGGATTGCCCGCCATCCAGGCGCTGGCCGGCCGGTAATCGATGGCGGCGATGCCGCCGACCTGGCGCTGCGAGGAGGGCGAACGGGGCAGGTCGTGCAGCGCCAGCATCTCGCGGAAGGCCTCGACGCCGCCGTCGGCCAGCGACAAATGGTTCAGCGAGAGCAGTGAGATCAGGCGCCAGTGGGCATTGCGCCCGCTGGGAAAACGGTACGACGCCGTGGGCTTGCGCAGGAAGGAGATCGCCTTCACGCTCGATCCGCCCTCCAGGAACAGGTCGCCGCCGGGCTGGCCGTAGCTCAATGCGCTCGGCAGGTCGCGGTTGGTGCAGGTGAGTTCGACGTTGAGCGTGTCCGTCTCCACCGCGGCCGGATCGAAATCGATGTCGACGATGGACACCTGGGTCTCGAAGCCCGGACTTTTATCCAGCAGGGTTTCGTCGCGCCGCATCGCCCAGTAGTGACCGTGTTCGCTCGGCGTCTGCGCATGCCGCAGCGAATAGAAAGGACGGAACTCCACCACCGACTCGCCTTGCGGCGTCTGCCGGATCAGGCGCAGCGCGTCGATCGCCACCACCTCGTAGGCATAGGCGCGGCGCCCATCGGCCAGCACCGGGTAGCTCGCCGTCGTATGGGTCAGCTGGATCGGATCGCCGCGCTGGCGGAACAGGTTGACCACCGGCGTGCAGCCCAGCAGGACATTGTTGGTCGAGAGCGTGCCCAGCATGCGCGCCAGGTTCGAATCGGCGCGCATGCCCGACACGGCCAGGTGCAGCGTGACCGAACGGGCGCCCGGCGGCAGGGCCTTGGCGAGCGCCGCCAGGTCGATGTCGAAGAAGTTGAATTTCTCGGGGAAGCAGAAGTATTCGGTGAGCAGGCGGTAGGCGGTGTGCGAGCGGGCGGGGAAATCGATCAGGGCCTCGTCGTCCCCGAAACCGGCCGGCTTGACGGGAATGGCGGGCAGCGCCACCCAGCGTCCGCTGCCTTGCAGCTCGGCGTAGGCGGCCACGCCGCGCATGAAGAGGGCGTCGCGCAGGGCCGCGCAAAACGAGGGCTCGCCGTCGATGAAGACGCGCAGCGTGTCCAGTCCCAGCTGGCCCACGCCGCCCTGTTCGCCGGTGGCCGCGATGGTGAAGCTGATGCTGGACGAGGCGCCGGCCGGCAGGCGCACCGCATCGGGCGCATCGATGATGGCGGAGAAGCTTGCGCGCTGAAGCGCCAGCGGCGCCACCGCCACCGGGTACACGGTGCGGAAGGTGCAGGCCACGCCGCGCACCGGGCGGCTGGTGAGCTGGGTGCCGCGCGCGATCATGCTGGCCGCGGTCTGCTGCCTGGCCGCGGCGGCGACGTCCATGCGCGCGATCGAGCAGGACGGAAAAGGGCGCAGGTAGTGCGGATACAGCACTTCGAACAGGGCCTCGGTGAATTCCGGATAGTCGTCGTCCAGGCGCTTGGCGATGCGCGCGTTGAGCAGGGCGAAGGACTCGATCATGCGCTCGGTGTGCGGGTCTTCGCACACCTCGCCGCTGATCAGGAGGCGTCCGGCGATCTTGGGATAGCGTTCGGCGAAGTCGCGCAGGTTGCGGCGCAGGTAAGCCAGTTCGCTCTCGTAATAGGGAAGCAGCTGTTCCATGCTCAGGCTCCTCGCGCGGCGGCGTGCTGCGGCTTGGCGCGTCCCGTCTTCTTGATGCTGTACTGCAGGGTGGAAGGCTGCAGCACGGCGTCGAAGTTGACCGCTTCTTCCGACAGGCTGGCCACCAGAAGGGCGGTGATCGAGAAGCTGAGGCGGTTAACGGATTCCTCGCGCAACTCCAGCGCCGCCTTCACGTTGCGCAGGCGTGGTTCGTGGCAGGCGATGGTCTTTTCGATGCAGCTGCAGATGGCGGCGCGGTCGGAAGGGCTGGACAGGGAACGGTCGGCGAAGTCGCTCAGGCCGTAGCTCACCATCGAGCGGCTGCATTCGGGGAAGGCCTTCAGCGCTTCCTCGTCGAGGACGGAGCGGGTGTTGAGCAGCGCTTCAAGGTCGCGCGCGACTATGTCCTTCAGATCTTCGGCAGTCAGTCGCGCTTCCCGCTGCGGCACGCCCAGCAGGCGGTCGAATAGTCCCGGCGTAAAAGCTTTCATCGTGCCTCCAGAAAAGAAATCGCATGGTGACACGTTGGCCATGGCAAATATTTGATCAAGTTCACATGGGCGTCTGTCACGCGTTGCTATTGTTTCCGAGCAAAGTTCCGCCAACCGCACACGACGCGAGGAAATCCAGTCCATGACCAGCAAAGTTCTCTGGGGCGAAGGCCTGCTGTTGCGCCCACAGCATTTTCAGCGGCAGGACCAGTACCACGAACACTGCCTGCACAAGGGCATCCGGGCCGTGCATCCCTATGCGTGGGGGGTGGACAAGCTGGAAGTCGACCGCGACGCCCTGGGCAACGGCGTGCTGCGCATCCTCGCGCTGTCGCTGCGCTTCCAGGACGGCCAGCTGATCGAGGCGCCCGGCCCCGACGCGCTGCCCGGGACCGTGGACCTGGGCCAGCTGCAGGCAGCGCAGAGCGTCACCTATTACGCCGCCGTGCCGGGGCTCAAGCCCTTCAGCGGCAATTTCGTCCAGCCTGGCCAGACCGACAACACGGCGCGCTTCATGCAGGTGAACGAAGAGACGCCGGACCTGTACACGCAAGCCTCGCCGGTGCAGCTGGCCTATTTGAAGACCACGGCGCGCCTGGTGTCGGAATTCGAGCCGCGCGACGCCTACGTGCACTTTCCGCTGCTGCGCCTGCGCCGCGCCGCCACCGGCGGCTTCGAGCTCGATGCCGCCTTCGTGCCGCCGCTGCTGTCCATTGGCGCCTCGCCGGTGCTGTTCCTGCAGCTGCGCCGCCTGCTCGACGCGCTGCAGGCCAAGGTCGGCGCGCTGTACGGCCACCAGCGCGAGCCGAGCCGCAACGTGGTCGAATTCCGCTCGGGCGACATGTCCTCGTTCTGGCTGCTGCACACGGCCAGCTCCGCCTATGCGTCCTTGAGTCACCACTTCCACCATCCGGCCCTGCATCCGGAGCGCCTGTTCGCGCAGCTGCTGGACGTGGCCGGGGGCTTGATGACCTTTTCGAAAAGCTGGACCCTGGGCGACCTGCCGCCCTACCAGCATGCCGACCCCGGTCCCGCCTTCGCCAAGCTGGTCACCATCGTGCGCGAGCTGCTCGACACCGTGATCTCCTCGAAATACTTCGCCATCGCGTTGAACGAGACGCGGCCCTGCTACCACCTTGGCATGCTCGATTCCGGCAAGATCGACGACGGCACCACCTTCTACATCGCTGTCTCGGCCGATATCCCGGCGCTGGAGCTGGTGGACGTGGTGCCGCTGCGCTTCAAGGTCGGCGCGCCGGACGATGTGGAGAAGTGCGTGCTGTCCGCGCTGCCGGGAGTGCGGCTGCAGCATGCGCCCCAGGTGCCGGCGGCGATTCCCGTGCGTCCCGACACCTGCTACTTCGTGCTGGAGGCCAAAGGAGCGATGGTTGAGCGCATGCTCAAGGCGCAGTCGATCTCGATCTACGTCCCGGCCGGCATGAAGGAGCTGAAGCTGGAGCTGCTGGCTGTGGTGGCCTGAACCGGCGATGAAGCGTCCACTGCATGACAATCGGAGCTCGGCTTACCGCGCTGTGAACATGTCGATGAGGGCGCGGGTCGCTGCCGACTGGCGGCGGTGCGGCGCATACACGATCGAGAACGGGCGGCTGCGCCCCCGCAGGTGCGGCAGCAGTTCTACCAGGCGGCCTTGCGCCACATGTTCGCGCGCGATGAAATCGTAGGTCTGGGCAATGCCGGCGCCCGCCACCGCCAGGGATACCACGCCCAGCACGTCGTCCGACACGACCACCGTCGGATTGGCGGTCCATTCGATATCGGCGTCGCCGTCCCGGAACACCCAGGGCGCGATGCGTCCCGTGCGCGGAAGGATGAAGGGCAGGCAGCAATGCCCTTCCAGCTCCTCGAGCCCATGGGGTATGCCGGCCCGTTCCAGATAGCCGGGCGAGGCGACCAGGCACAGGGCTTCGTCGGCCAACTTGCGCGCCACCAGGCCGCTGTCGGCGAACTCGCCGAGGCGAATCGCCAGGTCGAAGCCCTCGGCCACCAGGTCGACATTGCGGTTGGTGATGTTCAACTCAAGCTTGACCTCAGGATGGGCGCGGGTAAAGGCGGCCAGCAAAGCGGGCAGGCGGTGATGCCCCCAGGTGGTCGGCGCACTGAGCCGGATCCGTCCCGTCAGCGCCCCTGCCGAGCCCTGCACCTCGCGTTCGGCGTCGCCCAGCATGGAGAAGGCCGCGCGTGCCTGTTCCAGGTACTGGCGGCCTGATTCGGTCAGCGTCACCTGGCGGGTCGTACGCCGCAGCAGCTGGGCCCCCAGGCGGCTCTCCAGCCGCGTCACTGCGCGGCTCAACACGGAAGGCGTGGTCGACAGCGCGACCGCGCCTGCCGTGAAGGAAGCATGGTCGGCGACCGCGATAAACGCCTCCAGGTCGTCCAGGTAGTCGAATTGCCGGCTTATTTTGTCCTCCTGAGAACAAGTGAATTCCTTACAGACCAGTTTATCTCCTCCTGAGCCAACAATACAGTGTTGCCTTGTCCAACACCACCGGAGAGAACCATGGATCTGAAACTGAACAACAAGACAGCCCTCGTCACCGGCGCCACCGCGGGCATCGGCCTGGCCATTGCGCGCTCCCTGGCTGCCGAGGGAGCCGCCGTCGCCATCACGGGCCGCAGCCGCGCCAAGCTCGATGCCGCGGTGGCTGCGATCCGGGAAGCAGCCCCCGGCGCGACCGTCACGCCTGTCCTGGCCGACCTGGGCAGCGCAGCCGGCGCCGGAGCCGTCACGCAGGCGCTGCCCGAGGTCGACATCCTGGTCAACAACCTGGGCTATTACGAAGGCAAGCCCTTCGCCGAGATCGACGACGAGGACTGGATGCGCATGTTCGACCTGAACGTGATGTCGGGCGTGCGCCTGGCGCGCCATTATTTCCCGCGTTTGCTGCAGAAAAACTGGGGCCGGGTGATTTTCATCTCCAGCGAGGTTGCTGCGTTTACGCCGCCGGACATGATCCATTATGGTGTCAGCAAGTCTGCCCAGCTGGCGGTGTCGCGCGGCCTGGCCGAGCTGACCCGGGGTACCCAGGTGACCGTCAACAGCGTGCTTCCTGCTGCCACCCGCTCCGAAGGCATCGTCGACTACCTGCGCCAGACCGCGCCACGGCCCGGCATGAGCGACACCGAGGTCGAGGCAGCGTTCTTCGCCAGCCATCGCCCGAGCTCCCTGATTGCCCGCATGATCGATGCCGACGAAGTCGCGGCGATGGTGACGCTGCTGGCCAGCCCGCTCGGCGCCGCGACCAATGGCGCCGCCGTCCGCGTCGAAGGCGGCAGCTACCGCTCGATCCTCTGAACACCCTGCACAGCTTTCGATTCCGGAGACGCTCCATGCCTATCAAGTTTTCCACGCTGTTCGCGCTCGCGCTGGCAGCCAACGCATCCGTCCACGCTGCGAACGCGGCCGAACCCGCGCGGCTCGAACGCTGGCGCAGCTATACCGGCGTGAGCTGGGATGCGCCGCAAGCAGGCAAGCCGCCGCTGCCCTTTGCCGACTCGGCAGGTGCACCGATCGCCGGTATTCGTTTCGATGCGAGCGGACGGGCATTCGTCAGCACGCCGCGCCTGATCTCATCGCGTGCGCCGGCCACCGTCAGCATCCTCGACACGGGCGCTGACGGCGGGCCGGCGCCGCTGCGCGCCTTTCCGTCGGTCGAAGCCAATGCCGTCGGCGGCGAGCCGGCAACGCATCTGCGCAATGTGCTCGGTTTTTATGTAGACAAGCGCAATGGCTGGCTGTGGGCCCTCGACCAGGGCTTCGTGGCCGGCGAGGCCGAGGCGCCGGTGGGAGCGCAAAAGATCGCCGTGTTCGCGCTGGCGACGGGCGCGCTGGTCAAGACCATCGCGCTGGACGCGGTAGCCGACCGCAAGGGCAGCTTCCTGAACGATATCGTCGTCGACGAAGGCCGCAGGCTCGCTTACGTATCCGACAGCGGCTTGCGCAGCGCGCCTGCGAACCAGGCTGCCCTGATCGTCGCCGATTTCGCCTCGGGCCGGGCCCGCCGCGTTCTCGACCGGCATCCGGCCGTCCTGCCGCAGCCGGGAACGCCGGTCATGTCCCACGGCGCCGAAGTCTGGCCGGGCAAGCCCCTCGTGCTGGGCGTGAACGGCATCGCCCTGTCGCCCGATGCCCGCACCCTGTACTGGACGGTGACCAGCGGCACCCACGCCTATGCCATGCCGACCGCACTGCTGCGCGATCCGCGTGCCGGCAAGGCAAAGCTGGCGGCCGCGGTGCGCGACCTGGGCGACACCGGCGGCAACACCGACGGCATCGTGACCGACCGCCAGGGCAGGCTTTACATCACCGACGTGTCGCGCAACGGCATCGTCCGCTATGATCCTCGGCGCCCCGGCATGCGCCTGCTGGCAGCCGACGAGGGCGTGTACTGGCCGGATACCCCGGCGATCGCGCCCGACGGCGCGCTCGTGTTCACCGCCAGCCACCTGAACCGGCATTTTGCGGGCGAGGTCAAGCCCGGGGAAGAACGCTACGCACTCTGGCGCCTGCCCCTGCATTAATCCCCGCGCCGGGTGCAATGCAGTCCAGTTCCGCCAGGGTCCGCTCGACCGCCAGGTCGAGCGGCGTATGGGATTCGCTGCCAAGCTCCGCGACCAGGCGGGCGTTGTCCAGGCGCAGTGCTCAATGCCACAGGTAACGCATTTCAAGCAGTTCGCGCATCGTTTCGTGGAAGGGCGCGGTGCCGCGCCATGCTTTTTCGATGCCACTCGAGACTTGGGTCACGATGCACGAAGACCTGCGACAGTCCCCGCTGCAAAGTGACGTTTGACGCACTGGTCACTGCCTTGGCAAGCTACGCAAAAGGCAGTGAAATGGCCACGAAAGTTGGACGTGGTTAGCGACGTTTGGCAAATAATCTCGGTTGACCAAGCTAATTCAAGGTCTCGACATGCCCGAGTGCAACGGTAAGCCTTACTCCACCGTCACCGACTTCGCCAGGTTACGCGGCTTGTCCACATCGGTGCCGCGCGCCAGCGCGGTGTGGTACGCCAGCAGCTGCAGCGCGGCCACGTGCAGGATTGGCGACAGCTCGCCGTAGTGCTCCGGCAGGCGGATCACATGCAGGCCGTCGCCCGAGGTGATGCGCGAGTCGACGTCGGCGAACACATACAGCTGGCCGCCGCGGGCACGCACTTCCTGCATGTTTGACTTCAGCTTTTCCAGCAGCGCATCGTTCGGGGCGATCGTGACCACCGGCATCTCTTCGGTCACCAGCGCCAGCGGGCCGTGCTTCAGCTCGCCTGCCGGGTAGGCTTCGGCGTGGATGTACGAGATTTCCTTGAGCTTGAGCGCGCCTTCCAGGGCGATCGGGTAATGCATGCCGCGGCCCAGGAACAGGGCGTTTTCCTTGCGCGCGAATTCTTCAGCCCAGGCCATGATCTGCGGCTCGAGCGCCAGCACCGAGGACAGCGCGACCGGCAGGTGACGCATCTGCTTCAGGTGCTCGGCTTCGTCCGCGTCGCTCAGGCGGCCGTTGACTTGTGCCAGGGTCAGGGTCAGCAGGAACAGCGCGGCCAGCTGGGTGGTGAAGGCCTTGGTCGAGGCCACGCCGACTTCGACGCCGGCGCGGGTGATGTAGGCCAGCTTGCACTCGCGCACCATCGCGCTGGTGGAAACGTTGCAGATGGTCAGGGTGTGCGGCATGCCCAGGCTGCGCGCGTGCTTCAGCGCGGCCAGGGTGTCGGCCGTCTCGCCGCTCTGCGAAATGGTCACGACCAGGGTCTGCGGGTGCGGGACGCTGTCGCGGTAGCGGTATTCGCTGGCGATCTCGACGTTGACCGGGATCTTGGCGATGCATTCGATCCAGTACTTGGCGGTCAGGCCGGCGTAGTAGCTGGTGCCGCAGGCCAGGATCAGCACGCGGTCGATTTCCTTGAACACGCCATAGGCGCCGTCGCCGAACAGTTCCGGCATGATGCCGGTCACGCCTTCGAGGGTGTCGCCGATGACGCGCGGCTGCTCGAAGATTTCCTTCTGCATGTAGTGGCGGTATGGGCCCAGCTCGGCCGCGCCGGTGTGGGCGTGCACGGTCTTGACTTCGCGCTCGACCGAACGGCCGTTGGCGTCGACGATCCAGTAGCGGGCCAGCTGCAGGTCGACCACGTCGCCTTCTTCCAGGTAGATGATCTGGTCGGTGGTGCCGGCCAGCGCCATCGCGTCCGAGGCGACGAAGTTCTCGTTCTCGCCCACGCCGACGATCAGCGGCGAACCCTGGCGGGCGGCGATCACGCGGTGCGGCTCTTCGCGGCAGAACACGGCGATCGCGTAGGCGCCGTGCAGGCGCTTGACGGCCTGCTGCACGGTGTCGAACAGGTCGCCGTTGTACATGTGGTCGACCAGGTGGGCGATGACTTCGGTGTCGGTCTGGCTCTGGAAGACGTAGCCGAGGCCGGTCAGTTCCTGGCGCAGCTCGTCGTGGTTTTCGATGATGCCGTTGTGGACAAGTGCGATGCGGGCGTTCTCTTCGGTCGGCGAGAAGTGCGGGTGGGCATTGTGCGATGCCGGGGCGCCGTGGGTGGCCCAGCGGGTGTGGGCGATGCCGGTGAAGCCGTCCAGGCGCGCTTCGCGGACCTGGGATTCGAGGTCGGCCACGCGCGAAGTGCTGCGCGAGCGGGTCAGGCGGCCGTCGAGGTGGACGGCGACGCCGCAGGAGTCATAGCCCCGGTATTCCAGGCGCTTCAGGCCTTCGATCAGGACGGGAGTGATGTTGCGCTTGGCGACTGCACCGACGATACCGCACATGGCTTTACCTCATTAAAAATTGTTAACTAAAGCTATGCTAGGGCAACTGTCATGAAATAAGCTTTCAGAATCGACCTGTTTTTGTTAGATTATTTCATCACCCCATGGAGATGAAATTTTCTTTCATTTTACCGTCGATATTTAAACAATATTTCACAGAGATGACAGAACAAACCATCCTCGACGAACTAGATCGTCGCATCCTCAACACACTGCAGACTGATGCATCGCATACGAACGCCGAACTGGCCGAACTGGTGCATGTGTCGCCACCCACTTGTCTACGCCGCGTCAAGCAGCTGACCGATGGCGGGGTTATCGAGCGCCAGGTGGCGATCGTGAATCCGGACAAGGTCGGGGCCCGGCTGACGGCCATCGTCGAGATCACGCTCGACGTGCAGGCTGCCGAGCGCATGGACCAGTTCGAGAAGCTGGCGGCGGTGGAAAGCGCGGTGATGCAGTGCTACCGCGTGGCGCCGGGGCCGGACTTTGTGCTCATTGTGCAGGTGCCGGATATGCCGGCGTATCACGCGCTGGCGCATCGGCTGTTCACATCCCATGCGAACGTGCGGAATGTGAAGGCGTATTTTTCTACGTATCGGAGCAAGTTTGATACGCGGATTGCGGTATGAGCACACGATATAGCTGCTCACACAAACTTGGATTCCCGCCTTCGCGGGAACGACGTGCCTTCTCCGACTGTGGATAACCTTGTGGAAGACCCATTTGAAAACCGCAGGATAAGCATGTGATTACCCTGTGTTTTTCTTGTGTTTTTCCTGTGAATACCCTGTCGGTATCCAGTGGATTACTTCTTCACCTTCACCGGGCGCTTCCAGTTTTCGATGGTCAGTTGCTTCGGGCGTGAGATGGTCAGCTTGCCCGCCGGGGCGTCCTTGGTGAGGGTGGTGCCGGCGCCCAGGGTCGCGCCCGCGCCCACGGTGACCGGGGCCACCAGCTGGCTGTCGCTGCCGATGAAGGCGTCGTCCTCGATCACGGTGCGGAACTTGTTGGCGCCATCGTAATTGCATGTGATGGTGCCTGCGCCGATGTTCACGCGCGAACCCACGGTGGCGTCGCCCACATAGGCCAGGTGGTTGGCCTTCGAGTGCGCCGCGACGGTGCTGTTCTTGATCTCGACGAAGTTACCCACATGGACGTCCTCGCCCAGCTGGGTGCCCGGACGCAGGCGCGCATACGGGCCGATCTGCGACTTGTCGCCCACCACGGCATCTTCGATGTGGCAGAAGGGCTTGATCTGGGCGCCCGCACCGATCCTGGCATTTACCAGCACGCAGTTCGGTCCGACCCTCACGCCGTCGGCAATGTCCACCCGGCCCTCGAAGACGCAGCCGACGTCGATCACGACATCGCGGCCGCAGACCAGCTCGCCACGCACGTCGATGCGCGCCGGATCCATCAGGGTCACGCCTTTTTCCAGCAGGGCAGTGGCGATATTCAGTTGATGACGGCGCTCCAGCTCGGCCAGTTGCACCTTGCTGTTGACGCCGGCCACTTCCCACTCCGCCGACGGCTGGGCGGACACGACCGGCACGCCCTCGGCCACGGCCTTGGCGACGATGTCGGTCAGGTAGTACTCGCCCTGGGCATTGTTGTTCGACAGCGATTCCAGCCAGTTCTTCAGGCGGCTGGTCGGGATCACCATGATGCCGCTGTTGATTTCGCGGATCGCGCGTTCCGCCTCGCTGGCATCCTTTTCCTCGACGATGCGCACGATATTGCCGTTCTCGCGGACGATGCGGCCCAGGCCGAAGGGATTGGCCTGCTCGACGGTCAGGATCGCCAGCTTGTCCTTGCCGGCTGCCTCGACCAGGCGGCGCAGCGAGTCGGCGGTGGTCAGCGGCACGTCGCCGTACAGCACCAGGGTAGGCGCGTTTTCATCGATCTGCGGCACCGCCTGCATCACGGCGTGACCGGTACCCAGCTGCGGCTGCTGCAGGGCGGTATCGATCGCAACGCCGGTGGATTCTGCCAGTTTGGCCACCATCTCGGGCACCGCTGCGCCCCCGTGACCATAAATCACGCATAATTTGCTCGGCTTGAGGCTGCGCGCGGTGTCAATGACATGCTGCAACAGCGGCTTCCCAGCCAGCGGATGCAGAACTTTTGGCAGTGCGGATTGCATGCGCTTACCCATGCCGGCGGCGAGGATCACTACGTTCATAAGCCGTTCTCGAAAAAGTTGAAAATATGAAAAATTTTAGCACGCCGGATTCTCTGCTCCGACGCACGTTTGCCCTGTTCGCGATCGCGCTGCTGGCGCTGGCAGCGGGCTGCAGCACGATCCGCTTCACCTACAACCAGGGCGACACCTTACTTTACTGGTGGCTGGACTCGTATGTCGACCTCGAAGGTACACAAGCCGACGTCGCCAAGCGCGATATCAACAATCTGTTCCAATGGCACCGCCAGACCCAGCTCAAGGATTACGCCGCCTTGCTGGGAACTTTCCAGCGCCAGCTAGGCGGTAATCCGACCCAGAGCGACCTCCTCAACGGCTACCGCGAGCTGCGCGTGCGCGGCGAGCGCCTGGCGCTGCACGCGGTGCCCGAGATGACGACCCTGGCGATGTCGATCACGCCCGAACAGATCCGCAACATCGAAAGCAAGTTCAACAAGAAGAACGAGGAATACCGCCGCAAGTTCATCGCCGGCGACACCGAAAAGCGCCAGAAGGCCCGCTACAAGAAATCGATGGAACAGTTCGAGCTCTGGTTCGGCAATTTCAACAGCGATCAAGAAACGGTGATGCGCCGGGCCTCGGACGCGCGTCCCCTCGACGCCCACATCTGGCTGGAAGAACGCCAGTGGCGCCAGCGCCGCGTCCTGGCCATGCTGCGCAAGGTACAGCAGGAAAAACTGAACCGCGAACAGACGACAGCCCAGGTCCAGGCCATGCTGCGCGATGTCTTCGGCCGCCTGGAGTCGCCCGAACGCAAGGCCTTCTACGACAACTACATCGACCAGACCACCAAGTACATCCTGACCGCGATCCGCACGGCGACGCCGGCGCAGAAGGCCCATGCCCAGCAGCGCATGCAGGGCTGGATCCAGGATTTCCAGGCCCTGGCGGCAGACAAGTAGAGAGAAAAACGGGGATGGGGCCCATGCTATAGTGCCGCCCATGCAGAAAAAGTCCCATCCCAAGCCCCATGGCGCACCGCGCATGGCGCAGCATCAAGTCCGCATCATCGGCGGCGCCTGGAAACGCAGCCTGCTCCCCGTCGTCGACGCCCTCGGCCTGCGCCCCACGCCGGACCGCGTGCGCGAAACCGTATTCAACTGGATCAACCACCAGCTCGGCGGCGACTGGGACGGCGTCACCGTCCTCGACCCCTTCGCCGGCTCCGGCGCCCTCGGCTTCGAGGCGGCCAGCCGCGGCGCCGCTTCGGTGACGATGATCGACAACCACGGCCCGGCGGTACGCCAGCTGGAAGCGAACCGCGACAAGCTCAAGGCCGGTAACATCACCATCCTGCGCGCCGACGCCGTCGCGGCGCTGCGCGACATGGCCGCGCGCGGCCAGCGTTTCGATGTGATCTTCCTCGATCCTCCTTATCAACAAGAGCTCCTGGCCAAGACCTTGCCCCTGTGCCCCGCGCTGCTGACGGAGGACGGCATGGTCTATGCCGAAGCCGAGTCCCCCCTGCCCCTGGAAGAGGGCGACGAGACCCTGGAATGGCTGAGCGGCTGGGAAGCCGTGCGCGCCGACAAGGCCGGCATGGTCTATTACCACCTGCTCAAGTTGCACAAAAACAAAACCTAAGCCGAAAACCTGCACAAGAATTGAGCATAAACCGCCCCGTCCTGGGGCGATTGCCGGTTTTTCAGGCATAATGCGCGTTTCAGGGCATTCTCAGGAGCCGCAATGGTTGTAGCCGTTTATCCAGGTACGTTCGATCCGCTGACCCGCGGCCACGAGGATTTGGTGCGTCGTGCATCCGGCCTGTTCGACCGTCTGATCGTCGGCGTCGCGGACAGCAAGAACAAGCGTCCATTCTTTACGCTCGACGAACGGCTCGAGATCGCCAAGGAAGTGCTGGGCCATTATCCGAACGTGCAGGTCGAGAGTTTCTCGGGGCTGCTCAAGGATTTCGTGCGTGAGCACGATGCCCGTGTGATCGTGCGCGGCCTGCGCGCGGTATCCGATTTCGAATACGAGTTCCAGATGGCGGGCATGAACCGCTACCTGCTGCCCGATGTCGAAACCATGTTCCTGACCCCGTCCGACCAGTACCAGTTCATTTCGGGCACCATCGTGCGCGAAATCGCACTGCTGGGCGGCGACGTGTCGAAATTCGTCTTCCCCTCGGTCGACCGCTGGCTGCAAAAGAAAATCGCCACCATGGCGGCCGCACCGAAAGCCTGAGCGAGAGAAGTATGGCCCTCCTGATTACCGACGACTGCATCAATTGCGACGTGTGCGAGCCCGAGTGCCCGAACGAAGCGATTGCCATGGGTGAAGAGTTCTACCAGATCGATCCGAACAAATGCACCGAATGCGTCGGTCACTTCGACGAGCCGCAATGCCAGCAGGTCTGCCCGGTGGCTTGCATTCCGCTGCATCCCGACTGGCGCGAATCGCGCGAGCAACTGCTGGCCAAGTATGAGCGCCTGACGGCCGCCAAGACGGCGGCCTGACTTACGCGACCGGCTCCCAGTCGCCGGTCTCGTCGTTTCTCCTGTATTTCCTCTTCACCGCGGTCTTCCACGCCACCATGTGCGCGGTCTGTACGCGCGCCTCGCCGCGGTCCGCCGCCTCGTCCCACACCTCGTTGAATACTTCCTGGTAGGTCTCCAGCGCATAGTCCGGCAGGCCCGCACGCACGTGCGGCGGCAGCTCCGAGATCGATCGATAGGGCATGCTATGCTCCTTTCATGGATGCTCAAGACGACGACTTGGCAGGCAAGCTCCCCCATTCAGTGCACGAAAACCTCGGCACCATTGCGGAATTTCACGAGCGCAAGAAGGAGCAGTTATCCCCAGCCCAGGCCTTTTTCGAGCGGGTGAGCCTGGTCCTGGGCACGCCGGCCTATGTCGCCGCCAACCTCGTGTTTGCAGTGTGCTGGATCGCCTGGAACCTTGTCGCACCCAACGTCGGCTTCCCCCAGATCGACGAACCTCCTTTCTTCTGGCTCCAGGGCCTCATCGGCCTGAACGCCTTCATCATTTCCACGGCCGTGCTGATTCGCCAGAACCGCATGTCCAGGCTCGCCAACCACCACGCCCATGTCGACCTGCAGGTCAGCCTGCTGGCGGACCAGAAAACCAGCAAGATCATCCAGATGCTCGAAGAGCTGCGCCGCGACATGCCCGGGGTCAGCAACAAGCTCGACCGGGAAGCAGACGAGCTTGCCCAGCCCACCGACACGGGGGCGGTCATCAGCGCCATCGAGCGGGAAGCCGACGGCATCAACTGCGAGCGCAAATAATTTCCTAAGGAGTTGTCCTGGGGTCGGCAATGGGCCGGTAGCCAGGCATTTTTTCCGTTCGCCCGCCATTTTCACCGCAAGTAATCTTCATCACACTATTCAATGTGAACTTCGTGTAATACGCAGATTAATGTGGTGATTGTTAGATTAAATTATCGCTAACCCGTGCCAACTCACCCATTTTTCATGGCTAATGAAAACGCAGATGACAAGCTCTCATCCTCGTCTAACTTTTCTGCTTTATGCAGCTTTATTGGCTCATCTATATCTCAATATGCCGTATTGAAATCCGGCATAAATTCACGCCAACTTAACTCTTTGTGATATTTGTTAAATAGAAAGTGCGAGAAAACCCCGGTGACGAAGAGTCACCCGGGATTGCGTTCTTTAGGTCGCCATCCCGGAGGAGAAAATGAAACAGGAATAGCCGCGGCATCGAACTTGGCGGCAAACGGAGAAGAAAGACGAAAAAAAAGCGCGGTATCCGTTTCCGGACACCGCGCTACACGGAGAAATCGGGGTGGTGCTTAGTGACGGCAGGCCATGGCGCGCACTTCGGCGGCATCGACCTCGTTCAGGCTGGCAGCCCTGCGCTCGCGCGCCAGCGCATCGCGCTGGGCTTCGCGGGCAGCCAGCTCGGCCTTGCTGCGGCGCGGACGCACGGTCAGGAACAGGGCGCGGCCGATGCCGACCAGCAGGGGGCGGAAGAACATGGCCGTACCACCCAGCAGCGCCAGCAGCGCAGTGGTGCTGAATACCTGGCCGTAAGGCAGGGTGGCAGCGGTGTGGATAAGGGTAGTTGCAGCGGACATGATCTAGCTCAATATGGTATGGTTACAAATATAGTGCAGCGCAACATATAAATCCAATTCCGTTTGTTGATAGTGCTTATACTGTTTGTGAATGATTTGATGTACACTTGTGTACACACAACAGTCCTTCCCGAGTTCCCATGAGCTTCCTGACGCTTGACCTGAACCTGCTGCGCGTTTTCGACGCGGTGATGACCGAGCAAAACCTGACCCGCGCCGCCGGCCACCTGGCGATGACCCAGCCGGCCGTCTCCAACGCCATCAAGCGCTTGCGGGAAAGCCTGGGCGACGAACTCCTGATCCGCACCGCCTACGGCGTCAAGCCGACCCCGCGCGCCGAAGCCCTGTGGCCGGCCGTGCGCCAGGCCCTGGCGGCGCTGGAAGCGGCCGTGATGCCGGAGACTTTCGATGTGTCCAAGGCCCAGGCGACCTTTCGGATGGCAATGGCCGACGCGACCGCCGCGCTGTGGCTGCCGTCCCTGATGCGTTCGATCGAGCGCGAGGCGCCGGGCGTGAACATCCGCATGGTGCCGCTGACCACGCGCGAGCCGCGTCCCATGCTGCTGCGCGGCGACATCGACCTGGCGGTGGGCTTTTTCCCGGGTGTGGCGGCCCAGCTGTCCTATGAAACCGGCTCGCCGATCCGCCACGAGCGCCTGTACTCGGGCGTTTATGTGTGCGTGATGCGCAAGGACCACCCGCTGGCCAAGGAAAAGCTGGACCTCGACACCTATTGCAAGGCCAACCACCTCCTGGTGAGCTTCTCGGGACGGGCCCATGGCCTGGTCGACGAGGCGCTGGCCCAGCTCGGCCGCGAGCGCCGCATCCTGTTGACGGTGAACCAGTTCTTCACGGCAGGGCGGGTGGTGGCGAATTCGGACTTGATTACGGTGCTGCCGAAGCACCTGATGGTCTCGACCGGCATGACCGATGCGCTGATCTGGCGCGAGCTGCCTTTCCAGCTGCCCGCCGTGCACCTGGACATGCTCTGGCACGAGCGCGACGGCCGCAGCCCGGCGCACCGCTGGCTGCGCAAGAACCTGGAAAGCATGGCGGAAAGCGCGTCGCCGAAGACGGGCGCGCGCAAGGTGGTCTGACGGGGCTGCTGCTGCCCCCCGTCGTCAGGCTGCTTAACGAATAGGCAGCTTGGTCGTATTCTTGACCTCTTCCATCACCGCATAGGTGTGCGTCTCGCGCACGCCTTTCTGCAGCAAGGTCTTGCCCAGGAATTCGCGGTAGGCCGCCATATCCTTCACGCGCGCCTTGACCAGGTAGTCGAAGCCGCCCGCCACCATATGGCATTCCAGGACTTCCGGAATCATCTGGACGCTCTGTTTGAATGCATCGAAGACTTCAGGAGTGGTACGATCCAGTACCACCTCGATGAAGACGAGCAGCGACACATCCAGCAGCTGGGGATTGAGCTGGGCCGTGTAGCCCTGGATATAACCGGACTCGTGCAGCTTGCGCACCCGTTCCAGGCAGGCGGCGGGCGACAGGTTCACCCGCGCGGCCAGCTCGACGTTGCTGATTCGCCCGTCATTCTGCAATTCGGCCAGAATTTTCTTACTGATCTTGTCCAGCATCGGTCTCTCTCCGTTATAAATATTATTCGGTCAGATTGTCGCACCAAAAACTATCTATTGCTAGTCTGTCGTAAAAACAGAATTAATCCAGAAGATTTCCTTCTACAATCGAATCATTTCACCGTGTCATGACATGCGCCGGCCGGCTTCCCAGCGGCGCGGCGCTTTTGCTGCGCACGGTGGCCCGATGCCCCTCTTTTTCGATTGAAGACCAGCCATGCAGATTGCCGCTTCCCCGGCCTCCACCTTTGTCCCGTTCGATGCGCTCCAGGCCGAAGTCAAGCGCGACCAGTCGCCGCTGCGCGCCGCCATCACCGCCGCCTACCGCCGCGCTGAAACCGAAGCCGTGCAATGGTTGCTGGCCCAGGGCGCCAGCGCCAACGGCGACGCCTACATGCTGGCGCACCGCCTGGTCTCGAGCGTGCGCGAGAAGCGCACCCGTTCCTCGGGCGTGGACGCGCTGATGCACGAGTTCTCGCTGTCGTCGGAAGAAGGCGTGGCGCTGATGTGCCTGGCCGAAGCGCTGCTGCGCATCCCGGACAACGACACCGCCGACCGCCTCATTGCCGACAAGATCAGCAAGGGCGACTGGCGCAAGCACCTGGGCGAATCGCCCTCGCTGTTCGTCAACGCCGCCACCTGGGGGCTGCTCATCACCGGCAAGCTGGTGGGCACCAATAGCGAAAAAGGCCTGGGCTCGGCGCTCACCCGCATCATTGCCAAGGGCGGCGAACCGCTGATCCGCAAGGGCGTGGACCTGGCGATGCGCATGCTGGGCAACCAGTTCGTCACCGGCCAGACCATCGACGAAGCGCTGAAGAACAGCCGCGAGAACGAAACCCGCGGCTACCGCTATTCCTACGACATGCTGGGCGAAGCCGCGCTGACCGAAGCGGATGCGAAGAACTACTACGCTTCCTACGAAACCGCGATCCATGCGATCGGCAAGGCCTCGAACGGCCGCGGCATCAAGGACGGCCCGGGCATCTCGATCAAGCTGTCGGCCCTGCACCCGCGCTACAGCCGCGCGCAGTACGCCCGCGTGATGGGCGAACTGCTGCCGCGCGTGCGCAGCCTGGTGCTGCTGGCCAAGCAATACAACATCGGCATCAACATCGACGCCGAGGAAGCCGACCGCCTCGAGATCTCGCTCGACATGCTGGAAGCACTGGCTTTCGACCCCGAGCTGGCCGGCTTCGAAGGCATTGGCCTGGTGGTGCAGGCTTATCAGAAGCGCTGCCCCTTCGTGATCGACTTCGTGGTCGACCTGGCCAAACGCAGCGGCCGCAAGTTCATGGTGCGCCTGGTGAAGGGCGCCTATTGGGACGCCGAAATCAAGCGCGCCCAGGTGGATGGCATGCCGGGTTATCCGGTCTACACCCGCAAGGTCTACACCGACGTCTCCTATCTCACCTGCGCGCGCAAGCTGCTGGCCGCCACCGACGTGATCTACCCGCAGTTCGCGACCCACAACGCGCATTCGCTGTCGGTGATCTATACCTGGGCCAAGGCCGACGGCATCACCAACTACGAATTCCAGTGCCTGCACGGCATGGGCGAGACCCTGTACGACCAGGTCGTCGGCAAGAACAAGCTGGACAAGGCCTGCCGCATCTACGCGCCGGTCGGTTCGCACGAAACCCTGCTCGCCTACCTGGTGCGCCGCCTGCTGGAAAACGGCGCCAACTCGTCCTTCGTGAACCAGATCGTGGACGAAAGCGTCGCGATCGACACCCTGCTGGCCGATCCTTTCGAACAGGCGCGCGCCGCCGGCGCCAAGCCGCATCCTGCGATCGCCCAGCCGCTGGACCTGTTCGGCGCCGAGCGCAAGAATTCCGCCGGCTACGACCTGGTCAACGAAAACGTCCTGCGCCAGGTCGCCGAAGGCCTGGCCCGGCAGCGCCAGCACGCCGCCGGTCCGCTGATCGCGGGCAGCGTCGAAGGCGCCGGCACCGCCAAGGTCGTCAACCCGGCGCAATCGGCCGACATCGTCGGCACCGTACGCGAAGCCGCGCGCGCCGACGTCGAGACCGCGCTGGCCGCCGCATCCGGCTTCGCCGGCGAATGGGCCGCCACCAGCGCCGGGTCGCGCGCCGCGATCCTCGAGCGCACCGCCGACCTGTTCGAGCAGAACGGCGTCGAACTGATGGCCCTGGCCGTGCGCGAAGCCGGCAAATCGCTGCCGAACGCGATCGCCGAACTGCGCGAAGCGGTCGACTTCCTGCGCTACTACGCCGTCCAGGCCCGTACTTCGGCCGCAGAAGGCGCGCTGGGTCCGGTCACCTGCATCAGCCCCTGGAACTTCCCGCTGGCGATCTTCACCGGCCAGGTGGCCGCCGCCCTCGTGGCCGGCAACGTGGTGCTGGCCAAGCCGGCGGAACAGACCCCGCTGATCGCCTTCCGCGCCGTGGAACTGTTCATCGAAGCCGGCGCCCCGCGCGCCGCCCTGCAGCTGCTGCCGGGCCGCGGCGAAGTGGTCGGCGCCGCGCTGACTGCCGACAGCCGCATCAAGGGCGTGATCTTCACCGGCTCCACCGAAGTGGCGCAGCTGATCAACCGCACCCTGGCCGCGCGTGCCGAAAAAGAAGGCATCGACATCCCGCTGGTGGCCGAAACCGGCGGCCAGAACGCCCTGATCGTCGATTCGTCGGCGCTGCCGGAACAGGTGGTGCAGGACGTGCTGAGCTCCGCTTTCGACAGCGCCGGCCAGCGCTGCTCGGCGCTGCGCGTGCTGTTCCTGCAGGAAGACATCGCCGACAAGACCATCAAGATGCTCAAGGGCGCGATGCAGGAACTGGTCGTGGGCAGCCCGGACCGCCTGGCCACCGACATCGGCCCGGTCATCGACGCCGAAGCGCAAGGCAATCTGCTGGCCCACATCGAGCGCATGAAAGCCAGCGCGCGCAGCCACTTCGCGCTCGAGCTCCCAGGCTCCGTGACCGGCTACGGCACCTTCGTGCCGCCGACCGTGCTCGAAATCGCCTCGCTGGCGGAACTGAAGCAGGAAGTCTTCGGCCCGGTGCTGCACATCGTGCGCTACCGCCGCGCCGAGCTGCCGCAGGTGATCGACGCCATCAACGCCACCGGCTACGGCCTGACCCTGGGCGTGCACTCGCGTATCGACGAGACCATCGACTTCATCGTCGAGCGTGCGCACGTGGGGAACATCTACGTGAACCGCAACATCGTCGGCGCCGTCGTGGGCGTGCAGCCCTTCGGCGGTGAAGGCAAGTCCGGCACCGGCCCGAAGGCCGGCGGTCCGCTCTACCTGAAGCGCCTGCAGCGCGCCGCGGCGCCGTTGATGCAGCACCAGCGTACTCCGGAAGCGGGCCTGGAAGCGCTGCTCGGCTGGCTGCGCGGCAGCGGCCACCAGGACATCGCCGCGCTGGCCGATGGCTATGGCCGCTCGGCGCTGCAAGGGGTGACGCTCGCCCTGCCGGGTCCGACGGGCGAGCGCAACCAGCTGTCCTTCACCCCGCGCGGCACCGTGCTGTGCGCACCAAGCACCCAGGCCGGCCTGCTCAACCAGCTGGCCGCGGCGCTGGCGACCGGCAACCGCGCCCTGGTGCTGGCCGGCTCGCAGGAGCTGATTCCGGCCGAGCTGCCGGTGCTGGTGAAGGAGCGCGTGCGCTTCGTCGGCGAGGCGGAACTGGGTGCGGAAGACTTCCAGGTCGCGCTGCTCGAAACCGGCCTGGCCGGCTCGCTGCGTTCGCAACTGGCCGCGCGTCCTGGCGCAATCGTTGGTATCGTGGATACCGGCGCCAGGGAGGCGGTGGCGCTGTGGCGCCTGGTGGCCGAGCGTGCGGTGTGCGTCAACACGACCGCGGCTGGCGGTAACGCAAGCCTGATGACGCTGGGATTGTAAAAATCCCTGTTGAACGCGTGGACGGATGCCCCGTCCACGCCAAAAGAGCATAGAGTAAGGAAGACAAGGGAAACGATTTTTACAAAAGAGCTGCGATGGGGCCGGCGGCACAAGCGCCGGTCCTGGCAAGGACAGCTCCTACATCTTGGAGGTAGACATGCTGGTTGGCGTTCCGAAGGAAATCAAGAACCACGAATACCGTGTGGGCCTCACACCCCCGTCCGTACGCGAACTCACCGCGCGCGGGCACCAGGTGCTCGTGCAGAAGAACGCGGGCGCGGAGATCGGCCTGCTCGACGAGCAGTATGTGGCCGCCGGCGCCACGATCGTCGAGGCGGCGAAGGATATCTTCGAGCGCGCGGACATGATCGTCAAGGTCAAGGAGCCGCAGCCCGGCGAATGCGCGATGCTGCGCCGCGACCAGGTGCTCTACACCTACCTCCACCTCGCTCCCGATCCCGAACAAACCGCCGCGCTGGTCAAGTCCGGCGCGGTCTGCATCGCCTATGAAACCATCACCGGCTCCGGTGGCGGCCTGCCGCTGCTCGCGCCGATGAGCGAAGTGGCGGGACGCATGTCCATCCAAGCGGGCGCCAGCCACCTGGAAAAGTCGAAAGGCGGCATGGGCCTGCTGCTGGGCGGCGTGCCGGGCGTGGAAGCGGGCCATGTGGTCATCATCGGCGCCGGCGTGGTCGGCACCAACGCCCTGCAGATGGCAGTCGGCCTGGGCGCCCGCGTAACGGTGCTCGACAAGAACGTCGACCGCCTGCGCCAGCTCGATCTGGTCTACGGCAACCGCATCTCGACCCTGTATTCGAACGCGCACGCGCTGGAAGAAGCGGTGCTGTCGGCCGACCTGGTGATCGGCGGCGTGCTGGTGCCGGGCGCCGCGGCGCCGAAACTGGTCACCCGCGACATGGTCTCGCGCATGAAGAAGGGTTCGGTCATCGTCGACGTGGCGATCGACCAGGGCGGCTGCTTCGAAACCTCGCATGCGACCACCCATGCCGATCCGACCTTCGTGGTCGACGGCGTGATCCACTACTGCGTGGCGAACATGCCGGGCGCGGTGGCGCGCACTTCCACCTTCGCCCTCAACAACGCCACCATCGGCCACGCCGTCGCGCTGGCCAGCAAGGGCTGGCGCCGCGCACTGGCGGACGACGTCCACCTGCGCCACGGCCTGAATGTCTGCCAGGGCAAGGTCACCTACGAAGCCGTCGCGCGCGACCTGGGCTACGACTACATACCGGCCGAATCGCTCCTGGCCTGAAGCGGCGCTTCAATCAGATCCCGGCACAGGCGCCGGGTGATGTGAAAGGCATACTGCGCGGCGACCGATTTCACGAATCGCATGAAATCGGGCGCCGCGTTTTCATTGGCGTTGTCCGAAATCGCGCGGATCACGGCGCAGGGCACGCCCAGCTCATAACAGACCTGCGCCACCGCCGCGCCTTCCATTTCCACCGCCACCAGCCCGGGTAAATGGCCATTCATCGCCTCGATGCGGCTTTTCTCGTTGACGAACTGGTCGCCGCTCGCCACCAGGCCGCGGTGCACGCGCGGGCGCTGGAGGCGGAATGTACGCCGTTCTCCTTCGCTGACCGCATCCAGGAAGTCCAGTTCGAGGAAATCCTGGGCCGCGCCCACCAGGCGCATCGACAGCTGCTGGTCGGGCTGGAAGTGGGTCTGGCCGGTCAGCGGCACTTCGAAACGGGGGAACAGGGGACTCGCGTCCATATCGTGCTGGACCAGCGATTCCGCGACCACGATATCGCCGACCTGCACCGTTTTATCCCCGGCGCCGGCCACGCCGGTGAAGAGGATGTGGGTAACTCCGAACTTCTCCACAAGCGTTGTGGCCGTCATGGCGGCTGCAACCTTGCCAATTCGCGATAAAACGCACACAGCGTCGATTTCCCACAGTTGTCCAGCAACGTAGTCACGCATGCCATGGATGAGCCTGGAGGGCCCTCTCATGGCTTCCACGAGCCCCACCTGTTCTTCGTGCAGTGCGCTGATGATCCCTAATCGCATGGTTTTTCGTCTTTTTTATCGTTAAAGCGGTTTGCGGAAGTACACCACGCGTTCGGTTTCCTCGAATCCCAGCGCCAGGTGCATGTCCTGGCTTGCCTTATTTTCGAGCAAAGCGTCGGAAGCCATTTCACGGCAACCCTGTTCGCGTGCCCATTGCTGGGCTTTTTCGACCAGCAAGCGGGCAATGCCTTGCCTGCGAGAGCCTGGAGCGACATACAAGCCTTCCAGGAATCCGACAGGAGAACTGTCGGTGCCGTTCACGTAATCGCTCCTGAGCGCGATTTCGACCAGTCCCTGGGCTTCGCCGGCATCGGAGTAGGCCACGAACTGTGCATAACGCCCGGGTTGTGCACAGCAGTCCTGCATTTCAGGCAGATGTTCGCTGCTTTCTGCTGGCCATAAGGCCATGCGCAATTCGAGCCAGCCCGCTTGTTCAGGGCTTGTACAGCGCTTGATGGTGGTCATGAAGCTACTCGGCGTGGTGACGTAGCCTTGAAGATTAACAGAAGCATATCTTCCGGCGCTTGATCACTGCGTTTTTGCTTTTGTTGTTTACCTAAAGAGTATGTATACAAAGTTGGTAGTGATAGTAAACGGCCAAGTGTCTGTGGATAAGAACGGTTTACTCCACAGTATCAAGCGTTTACGGAATCGTTTACCTGCAGAACAAACCTTGCGTTCAGCTTGCACGAAACTTGGACAAAAAATGCCTGAGTCTTCAAAACAGTTGTTCTGCACATCTGATCCTGTGGATATTCATGGGCTTTTCCACAGCTGAGGTGTCGAGCTGGCGGTTTTTAGCGTTGGCGGATCCGTGTCGGCATCGTTTTGTCGACCAGGATGGAAACAGGACAGGTGAGCAGTTCAACTGAGCTCAGCTTTGCAGATCACTGGTCTGTAAGACATTGCTTCTTTTTTTGGCAGACGGTTTTTGGTAGCGAGTGCGCAGCGGTGTTCCGGCTAGGCGGGAAAAGCGGAAAGCTTTTGTTGTTGTATCTAAAGATATGTATACAAAGTTGGTAGTAATAGTAAACGGCTCATCATTTGTGGATAAGTCCAGTTTTTTCCACAACATCAAACGTTTACGGTCGCGTTAACCTGCAGGACAAACCTTGTTTTTGCATTGAAGGAAACTTGGATAGAAATCGGGTGGGTCGCGTAAACCGCTGTTTCTGCACATTCGATCCTGTGGATATGCATGGGCTTTTCCACAGGGCGAGTACGACGGAGAAGCTTTTTGCCTGCAAAACGGTGTCTGGTCGAGTTGGCCGCGAAGCTGGCACCGAGCGCGAGCATGTGTGCGAAGTTGCAACAGTCCAGCCCAAAAATTTTTTTTTCGCTCGCTCGTGAGGTTTACAACCAAGATCTGTATACCAGGTTGGTAGTAGTGGTTAACGCATGCCCAATTCTGTGGACAAGCCGGTTAACGCGCTCAAAATCAAACGTTTACGGTCCGGATAAGCCGGTGCACTGCCGCGCAAAGTTCTTGGTGGCAAATCTGAACAAGATTTTTGCCTGTGCAAAAAAGCCGAGTTTTGCACAAACGATACCTGTGGATATCAAGGTGCTTATCCACAGATGAGCGCTAGACTTCCGTTTACGATCTGGTAAGCTCCACTCATCGAACTACGGTCGGAGGCAAGTTGGACCTCGCTGCACTGTCGTACCTGCTCGCTTTTTGCATGCCGGAGCCCGGCGGCATGCCCATTCGAGAGGTTCGATGAGCATGGAGTCCGCAGGCGACTACGACTACATCATCGTCGGGGCTGGCACCTCCGGCTGTGTGCTGGCCAAGCGGCTGACCGAGCGCAAGGATCTCAAGGTCCTGATCATCGAAGCGGGCGGCAGGGACGACTACCTGTGGATCCACATCCCGGTCGGCTACCTGCACTGCATCGGGAATCCGCGCACCGACTGGCTGTTCCGGACCGAGCCGGACGCAGGCCTTGGCGGACGGTCGCTGATCTACCCGCGTGGCAAAGTCCTGGGCGGCAGTTCGTCGATCAACGGCATGATCTACATGCGCGGCCAGAAAGCGGACTACGACCGCTGGGCCGACGTGACCGACGATGCTTCCTGGCGCTGGGACCGGGTGCTGCCGCTGTTCAAGCGCAGTGAAGACCATCATGGCGGCGCCAGCGAGATCCACGGCGCCGGCGGCGAATGGCGGGTGGAGCGCCAGCGCCTGTCGTGGAAAATCCTGGACGCCTTCCGCGATGCGGCCGAACAGGAAGGCATTCCCAAGATCGCCGATTTGAACGCGGGCGGCGGCCAGGGTTCCGCCTATTTCGAGGTCAACCAGCGTCGCGGCATCCGGCTCAACACGGCGCGCGCCTTCCTCAAGCCGGCGGCCCAGCGCGACAACCTGACCGTGATGACCGGCTGCCACGTCGAGCGCCTGCTGTTCGAGGACACGGGGCAAGGCAAGGTCTGCGTCGGCGTGCAGTTCACCGGCGGCGGCCGCGCCTTCACTGCGCGAGCGCAGCGTGAAACCCTGCTGGCGGCGGGCGCGATCGGTTCGCCCCAGATCCTGCAGCTGTCGGGGATCGGGCCTGCGGCGCTGCTTCACGCGCACGGCATCGCGCCGCTGGTCGATGCGCCGGGCGTGGGCGGGAACCTGCAAGACCACCTGCAGCTGCGCATGATCTTCAAGATCCAGGGCGCGCCGACCCTGAATACGCGGGCCGGCAACTGGTTCGGGAAAGCCTGGATCGGCCTCGAATACGCCTTGATGCGCAGCGGTCCGATGTCGATGGCGCCGTCGCAGCTGGGCGCATTCGCCTGCTCGCGGCCCGGGCTGGCGGCGCCGGACCTGCAATACCACGTCCAGCCGCTGTCGCTGGACAAGTTCGGCGATCCGCTGCACCGTTTTCCCGCCTTCACGGCGAGCGTGTGCAACCTGCAGCCCACTTCGCGCGGGCATGTGCGCATCGCTTCCGGCGACAGCCATGCGGCGCCGAAGATCACGCCGAACTACCTGAGCACCGAGGCCGACCGCAAGACGGCCGCCGCGGCGCTCCAGCTGACGCGCCGCATCGTGGCCGCGCCCGGCCTGGCGCGCTACCAGCCTCAGGAATACCTGCCCGGTGCGGCCTACCAGACGGAAGAAGAGCTGGCCCGGGCCGCCGGCATGATCGGCACCACGATCTTCCATCCGGTCGGCACTTGCCGCATGGGCAGCGCCGGCGATCCGCTGGCCGTGGTCGACAGCCGCCTGCGGGTGCGCGGCGTGCACAAGCTGCGCGTGGTGGACGCCTCGATCATGCCCTTCATCACATCGGGCAACACGAATTCGCCGACGATCATGATCGCGGAGAAGACGGCGGCCGACATTCTTGGCCAGTATTGAATAACTCTGTGCATAAATAGGTGAACAGGGCGGGGATAGCTTGTGCAAAACCGCACACCCACCTTGCGCGCCCTCAAGGTGACGAACACGCGCACTGTAGCGCTGGCGTATTGTGAGCCCCCAGCCTTGTATGTATTATTACTTGAGCAATGTTGCCTTTGCATGGGAGAACCAATGGCGGATGTCATCCTGGAGACAAGGGATCTGACCAAGGAATTCAAAGGATTCACGGCAGTTAGCAACGTCAACCTCAAGATCCAGCGCGGCCATATCCATGCGCTGATCGGCCCCAATGGCGCAGGCAAGACCACCTGTTTCAATCTCCTGACCAAGTTTCTGGTCCCGACTTCCGGGCAGATCCTGTTCAACGGCAAGGACATCACGGGCGCCCGGCCCGCCCAGATCGCCCGCATGGGCGTGATCCGCTCCTTCCAGATCTCGGCTGTCTTTCCTCACCTGAGCGTGCTCGAAAACGTGCGCATCGGCCTGCAGCGCCGGCTCGGCACCAGTTTTCACTTCTGGCGCAGCGCGCGTTCGCTGGAGAGCCTGGACGCGCGCGCGATGGAGCTGCTGGCCGAGGTCGGCCTGGACGGCTTTGCCCACGTGCTCACGGCCGACCTGCCGTATGGCCGCAAGCGGGCGCTCGAGATCGCCACGACCCTGGCCATGGAACCCGAGCTGATGCTGCTGGACGAGCCGACCCAGGGCATGGGCCACGAAGATGTCCACAGGGTCACCGAACTGATCAAGAAGGTCTCGGCAGGGCGCACCATCCTGATGGTGGAGCACAATATGAATGTCGTGTCCGGCATCTGCGACCGCATCTCGGTGCTCCAGCGCGGCGCCCTGCTGGCCGAAGGCAGCTATGCCGAAGTCTCCAGTAATCCACAGGTGATGGAAGCCTATATGGGCAGCAGCGACGGCCACCTGGAGGGAGCGCACTGATGAGCCCGGCACTCGAAATCCGCGACCTGCACGCCTGGTACGGCGAATCGCACATCCTGCACGGCATCGGCCTGAGCGTGCACCAGGGCGAAGTCGTCACCCTGCTGGGCCGCAACGGCGCCGGCCGCACGACCACCCTGCGCGCCATCATGGGCCTGACGGGGCGGCGCAGCGGCTCGATCAAAGTCAACGGCACCGAATCGATCGGCATGCCGACGCACCGCATCGCCCACCTCGGCATCGGCTATTGCCCGGAAGAGCGGGGGATATTTTCGTCTTTATCCACAGAAGAAAACCTGCTGCTGCCGCCGCGCCTGAAGGGGGTGGAAGGGGGCATGGGCGTGGACGAGATCTACGAGATGTTCCCGAACCTCTACGAGCGCCGCCACAGCCAGGGCACGCGCCTGTCGGGCGGCGAGCAGCAGATGCTGGCGGTGGCGCGCATCCTGCGCACCGGCGCGCGCCTGCTGCTGCTGGACGAGATTTCCGAAGGCCTGGCGCCGGTCATCGTGCAGGCCCTGGCGCGCATGATCACGACGCTCAAGTCCAAGGGCTACACCATCGTCATGGTGGAACAGAACTTCCGCTTCGCCGCACCGCTGGCGGACCGGTTTTACGTGGTGGAGCATGGCCAGGTGGTCGAGACGATCGCCGCGGCCGAACTCGATGCCAGGATGCCGGTGCTGACCGAGCTCCTGGGTGTGTAATTTTTCAGAACAGAACGGAGACAAGAACATGAAACTGCGTGCCATCGCCCTGGCCCTCGCTGCCAGCGCCGGTTTTTCCCTGCCTGTCCATGCCCAGATCTCGGGCGACGTGATCAAGATCGGCTTCATTACCGACATGTCCGGCGTGTATTCGGACATCGACGGCAAGGGCGGTATCGAAGCCATCCAGATGGCGATCGACGACGTGAAAGGCGCCATCAACGGCAAGAAGATCCAGCTGGTCACGGCCGACCACCAGAACAAGCCCGACGTCGCCGCCTCCAAGGCGCGCGAATGGTTCGACCAGCAGGGCGTCGACCTCCTGATCGGCGGCACCAATTCCGGCGCCAGCCTGGCCATGGCCAAGGTGGCGGCCGAGAAGAAGAAAGTCTTCATCGCCATCGGCTCGGGCACGGCCCAGCTGACCAACGAGCAGTGCACGCCCTACACCGTGCACTACGCCTACGACACCGTGGCGCTGGCGCGCGGCACCGGCGCCACCATGGTCAAGCAGGGCGGCAAGTCCTGGTACTTCCTGACCGCCGACTACGCCTTCGGCCAGTCGCTCGAGAAGGACACCGCCGACGTGGTCAAGGCCAACGGCGGCACCGTGCTGGGCAGCGTGAAGCACCCGCTGTCGGCCTCGGACTTCTCGTCCTTCCTGCTGCAGGCGCAGTCGTCCAAGGCCCAGGTGCTGGGCCTGGCCAACGCCGGCGGCGACATGATCAACGCGGTCAAGGCGGCCAATGAATTCGGCCTGACCAAGAAGATGAAGGTGGCGGGCCTGCTGGTGTTCATCAACGATATCCACACCCTGGGCCTGAACACCACCCAGGGCATGTACCTGACCGACGGCTGGTACTGGGACCAGAACGCCGATACCCGCGCCTGGTCGAAGCGCTACTTCGCCAAGATGAAGAAGCAGCCCTCGATGCTGCAGGCGGGCGACTACTCGGCCGCGACCCAGTTCCTGAACGCGGTCAAGGCCACCGGCACGGACAACGCCGACAAGGTCATCGCCCACATGAAGAAGACCCCGATCAACGACATGTTCGCCAAGAACGGCACGATCCGTCCGGACGGCCGCATGGTCTACGACATGTACCTGATGCAGGTGAAGAAGCCTTCGGAGTCGAAGTATCCGTGGGACTACTACAAGGTCGTCGCCACCATCCCGGGCGACCAGGCCTACACCAAGAAAGCCGAGACCAAGTGCTCGCTGTGGAAATAAGCACCCAGCTAACGCATCCATGATCGTTAGCAGTTGAACCGTCGTCCCGGGCCTCGGCGGCCCCCTGGCCCGGGATCCAAGTTTCGCAGCACAGCCCCGGCCTCATTCCATGGAAATCTTCGGCATCCCCCTCCAAGCCCTGATGAGCCAGCTCCTGCTGGGCCTGGTCAACGGCTCCTTCTACGCCATGCTCTCGCTGGGCCTGGCCGTCATCTTCGGCCTGCTCAACGTCATCAACTTCTCGCACGGCGCCCTGTACATGGTGGGCGCCTTCGCCGCCTACATCGGCGTCACCAGCTTCGGCCTGAACTACTGGATGATGCTCCTGCTGGCGCCGCTGCTGGTGGGCGCCTTCGGCATCCTGATCGAGCGCAGCATGCTGCGCTGGCTGTACAAGCTGGACCACCTCTACGGCCTGCTGCTTACCTTCGGCATCACCTTGCTGCTGGAAGGCGTGTTCCGCTCCTTCTTCGGCGTGTCGGGCCAGACCCTGGACGTGCCGGAACAGCTG
Source organism: uncultured Massilia sp. (assembly GCA_946886065.1). Next base: position 50,941 of record CAMPHU010000003.1, read on the forward strand.
GCCGGCGCCACCGACCTCGGCTTCATGATCCTGCCCAACTACCGCGCCTGGGTCGTGCTGGCGTCCATCGTGGTCTGCCTGGGCACCTGGTTCGTGATCGAAAAGACACGCCTGGGCGCCTACCTGCGCGCGGGTACCGAGAACCCCAAGCTGGTCGAAGCCTTCGGCATCAACGTGCCGCTGATGGTCACCCTGACCTATGGCTTCGGCGTGGCGCTGGCGGGCCTGGCGGGCGTGCTGGCGGCGCCCGTGATCAATGTGACGCCGCTGATGGGCTCCAACCTGATCATCGTCGTGTTCGCGGTGGTCGTGATCGGCGGCATGGGGTCGATCCTCGGTTCCATCCTCACCGGCCTGGCGCTGGGCGTGATCGAAGGCCTGACCCGGGTCTTCTATCCGGAAGGCTCGGAAGTGGTGGTGTTCGTCGTGATGGTCATCGTATTGCTGCTGCGCCCGGCCGGGCTGTTCGGCAAGGAAAAGTGAAGAGGGCGCCATGAATAAAAAAATCCTGTACCTGATCGCCCTGGCCGTGGCGCTGGCCGCGCCCTTCTTCGCCTATCCGGTGTTCCTGATGAAGCTGCTATGCTTCGCCCTGTTCGCCTGCGCCTTCAATCTGCTGATCGGCTTCACCGGCCTGCTGTCCTTCGGCCATGCCGCTTTTTTCGGCAGCGCCGGCTATGTGACCGGGCACCTGCTGACGGTCGTGGGCCTGCCGACCGAGCTGGGCATCGTGTGCGGCGTCCTGGCCAGCAGCCTGCTCGGCCTGGTGATCGGCGCGCTGGCGATCCGCCGCCAGGGCATTTACTTCTCGATGATTACGCTGGCGCTGGCCCAGATGGTGTATTTCGCCGCCCTGCGTTCGCCCTACACGCACGGCGAGGACGGCCTGCAGGGCGTGCCGCGGGGTCGCCTGTTCGGCGCGCTCGACCTGTCCAGCGATTTCACCATGTACTACGTGGTGCTGGCCCTGTTCGTGGCCGGTTTCGCCCTGATCCACCGCACCGTGCATTCGCCTTTCGGGCAGGTGCTCAAGGCGATCAAGGAGAACGAAGCGCGCGCCGTCTCCCTGGGCTACGAGGTCGACCGCTACAAGCTGCTGGCCTTCGTGCTGTCCGCAGCCCTGGCAGGGCTGGCAGGAGCCACCAAAACGCTCGTATTGGGCTTTGAGACGCTGACCGACGTCCACTGGACCATGTCGGGCCTGGTGGTCCTGATGACGCTTGTCGGGGGCATGGGAACGCTTGCCGGGCCCATCCTCGGCGCCTTCCTCATCATCGCCCTGGAAAACAAGCTGGGCGACCTCGGCGCCTGGCTGTCGGAGTCGCTCGGCATCGCCTGGTTCGCCAGCCTGGGCGAATCGGTGGGCATGGTCACTGGCCTCATCTTCATTGTCTGCGTTCTATTGTTCCGGCGTGGTATTGTGGGAGAAATCGGTGCTCTGCTCGACAAGGGGCGCAAGGCAAACGCCTGAGCGCAAGTGTCCGGCCACGAGCGCCGCCACTGCTTGCGCCGGGAGAGAGCATGGGTGTCGCGTCGCACCACGTCACAGTCAACGGTTTGAACATGCATTACGTCAGCATGGGCGAAGGTCCGCCCGTGCTGCTGCTCCACGGTTTTCCTGATACCCACTCCATCTGGCGCAAGCAGATCCCGGCCCTGGCGGCGGCCGGGATGCGCGTCATCGCGCCCGACATGCGCGGCTACGGCCAGACCGATGCGCCGTCCAGCACCGGCGCCTATGCCATCGAATTCCTGCGCGCGGACGTGCTGGGCCTGATGGATGTGCTCGGCATCGAGAGGGCGGCCGTCGTCGGCCACGACTGGGGCGGGCTGGTCGGCTGGCAGGTGTGCATGGATGCGCCGCACCGGGTGGAACGCTTCGTCGCGCTGTCGACCGGCCACCCTGCGGCGATTGCCAACGCGGGCGTCGAACAGCAGATGCGTTTCTGGTACATCCAGGGCTTCCTGATGCCGGTTGTCGCCGAGCAGGCGATCACGGCCAACGATTGGTTCTTCCTTCGCCAGCTGACGCGCAACAAGGAACAGCAAAAGTTGTGGCTATCCGCGCTGGAGCCGGAAGGGCGCCTGACTGCGGCGCTCAACTACTACCGGGCCAACCTCAAGCTGGGCTCGGCGCGTCGCTGGGGGCCGGTGGAAGTGCCGGTGATGGGCATCTGGAGCGACCGCGATCCGGCGCTGGGCGAAAAGCAGATGCTCGATTCCGCCGAATACTGCCGCGCCGGCTTCCGCTACGAGCGCCTGGACGGGGTGGGGCACTGGATGCAGCTGTCCGCGACCGACAAGCTCAATGCGCTCCTGATCGATTTCCTTCGCAAGTCATAACGCTGCGGCATAGATCGCCCGCGCATGCTCGCGGGTGAGTTCGCGCGGATTGTTTCCCAACAGCCGCGTTTGCAGCATCGCATCGTCGGCCAACCGGTCGAGATCGCTTTCCGTGATGCCGACCTGGCGCAGACGCGTTTCGATGCCGGTCATCCTGGCCGTTTGTTGCGTCGCAACAATAAGGGCGCGCGCCCGCGCTTCGTCGCTGCCGCTGGCCTGGGGAACGACGATGTCCGCCAGCTCGGCGTAATGCTGCTCCGCCTCCGGCAGGTTGAACTCCAGCACGTGTGGAAGCACCAGCGAGTTCGACAAGCCGTGCGGCACATGGAAGATGCCGCCGATCGGGTAAGCCAGCGCATGCACCGCCGCCACCGGCGCGTTGGAGAAGGCCTGTCCGGCCAGGCAGGCGCCGAGCAGCATCGCCTGGCGGACCTGCAGATCCTGGCCGCGTTCGCAAGCCGGCATCAGGTTCCGCGACAGCAGGCCCAATGCTTCCCGCGCCAGCGCGTCCGACAAGGGATTCTTCTTGTGGCGGCTGGTATAGGCTTCGATGGCGTGCACCATCGCGTCGATGCCGGTGGCGGCCGTGACCTTGGGCGGCAGGCCCAAGGTCAGGCTGGCGTCGAGCACGGCCAGGTCGGCGTAGAGCTCGGGCGACACGGCGCCGGTCTTGGTCGTCGCGCCGGTGGTGACGATGGCGATGTTGGTCACTTCGGATCCCGTGCCGGCGGTGGTCGGAACCTGGACCAGGGGAAGGCGCTGTCCGGTGACCTTGCCGATGCCGTAGATGTCCGGGAGCGCCTGTGTGCCTGCAGCCAGCACCGCAACGAGCTTGGCGACGTCCATCGAGCTGCCGCCGCCGAAGCCGATGACCAGGTCGGCGTCGTGCCTCTGGGCGGCGGCGACCGCCCTCAGCACGGCGTCCTCCGGCGGGTCGGCGACGACCTCTGCGTAGACGGCGGGCAGCATGCCGTGGCGCTCGCAGTCTGCACTGGCCGGCTCCATGAGGCCCGTGCGGAGGAAGCCGGCGTCGGTGACGAAGAGAGGACGCTTCGTTCCAGGGAAACGTTCTGCTATCAGCTTTCCGAGCCGGGTGCTGGCGCCCGGTTCGGACAGGATGCTGGCAACGGTGCTGAAGGCGAAAGCGGTCATGCTGGTCTCCGTGGTGTTGTCTGTGAAGCTTACCGCATCCTCGGCCCTTGTTGGCCTTGCACTGAGGAACAACGCTTGGCTTAAAATGCTGGCTCTGCACCAATCCCGAAAGTTCCCCATGATTGATTTTGTATGGCTCGGCGCGGCGGCTTTCGCCGCCGGGCTGGTCGATGCCGTCGTCGGTGGCGGCGGCCTGATCCAGATTCCCGCCATCTTTTCCATCCTTCCGAAAGAAGCGCCGGCGACCCTGATCGGCACCAACAAGCTTGCCAGCATCTTCGGCACCGGTACCGCGGCGGTGAACTATGCGCGCCGCGTCCGGGTGGCATGGAGCACCGCCGCGCCGGCGGCTTTGGCGGCGTTTGTCCTTTCCTTCGCGGGCGCCTGGACCGTGACGCGCGTACCGGCAGACTTTGTACGTACATTGTTGCCGATCATCCTGGTCGCCGTTGCCATCTATACCTTCAAGAAGAAGGACTTGGGGGCGGTGCATGCTCCGGTGCACAGTGGGATGGCGGAGCGCTATTGGGCGATCGGTATCGGTGCCGCGATCGGCTTCTATGACGGTTTCTTCGGACCGGGTACGGGGAGCTTCCTGATCTTCCTGTTCGTACGCTTCTTCGGCTTCGACTTCCTCAGCGCGTCCGCAGCGGCCAAGATCGTCAATGTCGCCTGTAATCTGTCGGCCTTGATGTGGTTCGGTTACAGCGGTCACCTGCTGTGGCAAATCGGGCTGATGATGGCGGGTTGCCAGATCGTCGGGTCCTTGATCGGCACCAAGCTGGCGCTGAAGCATGGCAGCGGGTTCGTGCGCAAGTTGTTCTTGTTCGTCGTGACCGGGCTGATCCTGAAGACCGCTTACGATGCTTTCACAAAGATCGGCTGGTAGTCCGACTGTTCCACGTGAAACAATCAAGCCGGGTACGCCCCGGCTTTTTTATTGATTGTTTCACGTGAAACCGAAGTCCAAAACTGATGAGTATTGTTTCACGTGGAACAAAATTCGTCGTTTTCCGAACCGGTTGAGAGTCCCGCAAGAAAAAAGAATCTATAATCGCGCATTAGTCTCCTCGCTTTGCTCCCATCATGCTATTTCCAACTGAATTCGACGTGATCGTCGTCGGCGGCGGCCACGCCGGTACCGAAGCCGCACTTGCGTCGGCACGCACGGGTCAGAAGACCCTGCTGCTCACGCACAATATCGAAACCCTGGGTGCGATGTCCTGCAACCCCTCCATTGGCGGCATTGGCAAGGGCCACCTCGTCAAGGAAGTGGACGCCCTCGGCGGCGCCATGGCGATCGCCACTGACGAGGCGGGCATCCAGTTCCGCATTCTCAACTCGTCCAAGGGCCCGGCTGTGCGCGCTACCCGCGCCCAGGCCGACCGCGTGCTGTACAAGGCAGCGATCCGCTCGCGTCTGGAGAACCAGCCGAACCTGTGGCTGTTCCAGCAGGCCGTCGACGATCTGATGGTGGAGGGCGACCGCGTGGTCGGCGCCGTCACCCAGATCGGCCTGCAGTTCCGTGCCCGCGCTGTCGTGTTGACCGCAGGCACCTTCCTCGACGGCAAAATCCACGTCGGCCTGCAGAATTACTCCGGCGGCCGCGCCGGCGATCCGCCCGCGTCCTCGCTGTCGGCGCGCCTGAAGGAACTCAAGCTGCCGCAGGGACGCCTGAAGACCGGCACGCCGCCGCGCATCGACGGCCGCAGCATCGACTTCTCTGTGCTGGCCGAACAGCCGGGCGACCTCGATCCGGTGCCGGTGTTTTCGTACATGGGCAACACCAGCATGCACCCGCGCCAGGTGCCGTGCTGGGTCACTCACACCAACGAAAAAACCCACGACATCATCCGCTCCGGCCTGGACCGCAGCCCAATGTACACCGGCGTGATCGAAGGCGTCGGCCCGCGCTATTGCCCGTCCATCGAAGACAAGATCCACCGCTTCGCCTCGAAGGAATCGCACCAGATCTTCCTGGAACCGGAAGGCCTGACCACCAACGAGTTCTATCCGAACGGGATCTCGACCAGCCTGCCGTTCGACGTGCAGCTGGACCTGGTGCGCTCGATGCGCGGCCTGGAGAATGCCTTCATCCTGCGTCCCGGCTACGCCATCGAATACGACTACTTCGATCCGCGCGGCCTGAAAGCCTCGCTGGAAACCAAGGCGATCAAGGGCCTGTTCTTCGCAGGCCAGATCAACGGCACCACCGGCTACGAGGAAGCCGCGGCCCAGGGCCTGCTGGCCGGCCTGAACGCCGCGCTGCAAACCCAGGGCCAGGACGCCTGGACCCCGGGCCGTTCGGAAGCCTACCTCGGCGTGCTGGTCGACGACCTCACCACCCAGGGCGTGGCCGAGCCTTACCGCATGTTCACCAGCCGCGCGGAGTACCGCCTGTCGCTGCGCGAAGATAACGCCGACATGCGCCTGACCGAAATCGGCCGCAAGCTGGGCGTCGTCGGCGACGCCCAGTGGGCAGCCTTCGAGACCAAGCGCGAATCGGTGGCCCGCGAACTGGAGCGCCTGCGCTCCACCTGGGTCAACCCGCGCATCCTCGCCGCCGCCGAATCCGAGCGCGTGGTGGGGCAGGCCATCGAACGCGAATACAACCTGGCCGACCTGCTGCGCCGTCCGGGCGTCGAGTACGGCACCCTGATGAGCATGACCGGCAACGAAGGCCAGCCGCTGGCCGGCCCGGGTGTGGAAGACCCGGCCGTCAAGGAGCAGGTCGAAATCCAGATCAAGTACGCCGGCTACATCGACCGCCAGGCGCGCGAAGTGGAACGCCACGAACACTACGAGAACCTCAAGCTGCCCGAGAACCTGAACTACCTGGAGATCGCGGCGCTGTCGATCGAAGTGCGCCAGAAGCTGGACAAGCAGCGTCCCGAAACCCTGGGCCAGGCTTCGCGCATTTCGGGCGTCACGCCGGCGGCGATCTCGCTGTTGCTGGTGCACCTGAAAAAGCGCGGCGCCAAGGGCTTTACCAACGCACCGGTGGAGCAGGCGCAATGAAGGGATTCGATCGCAACGCACTGGAACAGGTGCTGGCCGAGGGCGTCGCCGAGATGAAGCTGGACGTGCCCGCGGCACAGCAGAAGCAGCTGATGGACTACGTCCAGCTGATGTATAAGTGGAACTCCGTTTACAACCTGACTTCGCTGCGCGATCCGATGCAGATGGTGACCCACCACCTGCTGGATTCGCTGGCGGCCGTGCCGGCATTCCAAGGCGCGCGCAATGTGCTGGACGTGGGAGCAGGGGGCGGCTTGCCTGGCATCGTGCTGGCCATCGCAAGGCCGGACATGAAAGTGTCGATGATCGACACGGTCCACAAGAAAACCGCCTTCCTCACGCAGGTGAAGGCGGAGCTGGGCCTGGCCAAGGTCACGGTGTACACGAAAAAAGTGCAGGAACTGGAAGTGAGCGACAAATTCGACGTCATCACCTCGCGCGCTTTCGCCGACCTGTCGGATTTCGTGGAGTGGTCCGGGCACCTGCTGGCCGAGGGCGGCAAATTCATCGCCTTGAAAGGCGTAGCGCCAAGCGAGGAACGCGAGCGGCTGCCGGGAGACTGGAAAGTGACGGATTTGCAGCCCTTGCAGGTGCCAAGGCTGGGAGCGGAACGCCACCTGGTCTTTATCGAGCGAAATGTCTAAACCGTTTCAACCAAATAAATTGTATAAATAGTTTATACCGTTTAAATCGTATAAATCGTTCGAATGGTTTGTACGGTATGAATGGTATAGCGTCTTGTTGTCGCATCCACGGAAAAGAATAGATGGCGAAGATATTTTGCGTTGCGAATCAAAAAGGGGGAGTCGGGAAGACTACTACCTCCGTCAACCTGGCGGCAGGCCTTGCGAAGCTGAACCAGCGTGTGCTGCTGGTCGACCTTGATCCCCAGGGCAACGCCACGATGGGGGCGGGCATCAACAAGGCGGAACTGGAAGCGTCCATCTACCAGGTGCTGCTGGGCGAGGCCGAGGTGGCCGGCGCGCGTTTGCGTTCGGAAGCGGGCCGCTTCGACGTGCTGCCCGCCAACCGCGAGCTGGCCGGCGCCGAAGTGGAGATGGTGGCGCTGGACAACCGCGAGCGCCGCCTGAAGGAAGCGCTGGCCAAGGTCGACGCCGATTACGACTTCATCCTGATCGACTGCCCCCCGGCGCTGTCGCTGCTCACCCTGAACGGCCTGTGCGGCGCGCATGGCGTGATTATCCCGATGCAGTGCGAGTACTACGCGCTCGAAGGCCTGTCGGACCTGGTCAACACCATCAAGAAGGTGCACGCCAACCTGAACACCGACCTGCGCATCATCGGCCTGCTGCGCGTGATGTTCGATCCGCGCATGACGCTGTCGCAGCAGGTCTCGAGCCAGCTGGAGCAGCACTTCGGCGACAAGGTGTTCAAGACCATCATCCCGCGCAACGTGCGCCTGGCCGAAGCGCCGTCCTACGGCATCCCGGGCGTGGTGTTCGATCCATCCTCGAAAGGCGCGCAGGCGTACATCGCCTTCGGCGCCGAGATGGTCGAGCGCATCAAGACAATGTAATCACGAGAGCTAGAAGAACATGGCAAGCAAAAAACTGAAAGGACTCGGCCGCGGCCTCGACGCGCTGCTGGGCGGCGACAGCGAACCGGCCTTGGCGCCGAACAACCCGTCGGCGCTGCCGGTGGCGCAGATCCAGGCCGGCAAGTACCAGCCGCGCACCCGCATGGACGAAGGTTCGCTCACCGAGCTGGCATCCTCGATCAAAACCCAGGGCATCATGCAACCGGTGCTGGTCCGTCCGCTGCAGGAGGGCTCGGGGTCGGGGGCGCGTTACGAGATCATCGCCGGCGAACGCCGCTTCCGCGCGGCCCAGATGGCCGGCCTGGAAGAAATCCCGGTGCTGGTGCGCGACGTCGACGACCAGGCCGCCGCCGCGATGGCCCTGATCGAGAACATCCAGCGCGAAGACCTGAATCCGCTGGAAGAAGCCCAGGGCATCCAGCGCCTGATCTCGGATTTCAATTTCACCCATGAGCAGGCCGCCGCCGCCGTCGGCCGTTCGCGCAGCGCCGTGTCGAACCTGTTGCGCCTGATCAACCTGGCGCAGCCGGTGCAGACCATGCTGATGGCCGGCGACATCGACATGGGCCACGCCCGCGCCCTGCTGGCGGTCGACAGCGCAAGCCAGATCACCCTGGCGAACCAGGTGATCGCCAAGCGCCTGTCGGTGCGCGAGACCGAGAAGCTGGTCGCGCGCGCGATCGAAGAGCAGAACGCGCCGGCCGCCGCGCCGCGCGCCAAGGAAAAGCCGGGCGATATCGTGCGCCTGGAAGAAGAGCTCTCCGACAAGTTGGCGACTCCGGTCATGTTCAAGATGGGTGCGAAAGGGAAGGGGCAGCTCATCATCGACTTCGCCGACCTCGACATCCTGGACGGCGTGCTGGCCCGCCTGCGCGCCTGATCCCCGTCCGCGCTGTTTCATTATCACAACAGCAGCAGACTTTCCCGGCGGCATCGCCGCCGGGCCTCCTCCGCGTGCTTCCCAGCGGAAATCTTCCCTGTCAGAGAAGCAAGTTCCTCCCCTCAAGGCTGAGCCGAGACTTCTTTACCAAGCGGTAAATTGTTAACTCGGCAGTCAGCAGCCGTCTTTACTTAAGTAACTGAAAAGATTGCATAATCTCCGATTCGGACGTGACAGTTTCGTCATCTATACGCCTCAGTTATAACTTGCGAATCGTTTGACTCACGTCCGTATAACCACTTATAATCCCGCTGATTCATGTAATTACCACATCGCAAATCGTCCACATGCGCGGGCGCGAAACTAGAAAAAAATGCTGCGCATCGTTTCCCTGCAGTTGATCGCAACGGTAGTCGCCGGCCTCATCGCCGCACTGCTGGGGGGATGGCCTGCGATGTTTTCGGCTGTACTGGGCGGTTTGTGTTGTGTCGTGCCCAACGGAATTATGGCGGTACGCCTGTTTGCCGCATCAACGAAAGCGGGAGGGGCTAACCCCTTCACGTTTTTCATCTGGGAATTTATAAAGATTGCAATGACGCTGGCGCTCCTGGGCGTAACGGCGTGGCTGTACCGCGATCTGAACTGGCTGGCCCTGCTGGGCGGGTTCATCGTGGCACTGAAGAGTTACATATTCTTATTATTTAGGCACTGACCATGGCGACTCCAACCGTAGAAGGCGCAGCGCAGCACGCGCCCACCGCTTCAGAATACATCAAGCACCACCTCGGCCACCTGTCGAACAAGCACCAGGACTTTGTTGCCGACTTCAGCGTCATCAACATGGACACCGTGTTCTGGTCGGTCGCCATGGGCGTGGTCGGCAGCCTGATCATGTGGATGGCCGCGCGCCGCGCCACCTCGGGCGTGCCGGGCCGCTTCCAGGCTGCCGTCGAAATGCTGGTCGAAATGGTCGAAGACCAGTCGAAGTCCATCGTGCACGGCGACCGCAGCTTCATCGCCCCGGCCGCACTGACCGTGTTCGTCTGGGTCGCCCTGATGAACTCGCTGGACTTCCTGCCGGTCGACCTGTTCTCGGCCCTGTTCGGCCTGCTGGGCGTCGAACACCTGTTCCCTTACCACCGCGTGGTTCCGACCGCCGACCTGAACGGCACCATCGGCATCTCGCTCGGCGTGCTGGCCCTGATGATCTACTACGGCATCAAGATCAAGGGCTTCGGCGGCTGGATCCACGAACTGCTGGCAGCACCGTTCGGCATCTGGATGGCGCCGTTCAACCTGCTCCTGAACATCATCGAATACGCAGCAAAAATGGTGTCGCTCGGTATGCGACTGTTCGGCAACATGTACGCCGGTGAGCTGCTGTTCCTCTTGATCGCACTGCTGGGCTCGACCGCTACGGTGTTCGGTTTCATCGGCCACGTCATCGCTGGCTCGATCTGGGCGATCTTCCACATCCTGATCGTGTTCCTGCAGGCATTCATCTTCATGATGCTGACGCTGGTGTACCTCGGTCAGGCCCACGAAGGCCACTGATCGGCGCCGCAAGCATCGAACAAGATAGTGGTTGTAACGAAGTTGTAGTTTTTAATCTAGTTTTTAAATTAACTTTTTGGAGTAATCATGACTGACGTTTCTTTTGTTGCACTGGCTTGCGGTTTGATCATCGGCCTCGGCGCTATCGGCGCATGTATCGGTATCGCTCTGATGGGCGGTAAGTACCTGGAAGCCTCGGCACGTCAGCCTGAACTGATGAACACCCTGCAGACCAAGATGTTCCTGCTGGCTGGTCTGATCGACGCGGCATTCCTGATCGGCGTCGGTATCGCAATGCTGTTCGCATTCGCCAACCCGTTCGTCGCGGGCTAAGACCAGACGTCTTGAAGTATCGAAGGGCCGAACCAATTCTTGGTTCGGCATCCGTGTTTCTGTAAGAGGGAAAATACCGTGAACCTTAATGCAACCCTGTTTGCACAGTTCGCTGTCTTCTTCATCCTGGCGCTGTTCACCATGAAGTTCGTGTGGCCGCCACTGATGAAAGCGCTCGACGAGCGCGCCGAGAGGATTGCGAATGGTCTGGCAGCAGCCGACCGCGGCAAGGCCGACCTGGCCGCCGCCGAAAAGCGCGTGCAGACCGAACTGGCTGGCGCCCGTGACGAAGTCCAGAAGCGCATCGCCGACGCTGAAAAGCGTGCTGCCCAGATCATCGACGCAGCCAAGCAAACCGCTACCGAAGAAGCCGCCCGTATCGTCGCTGCCGCCAAGGCCGACGCCGAGCAGCAAGTGACCCGTGCCCGCGAAGAACTGCGCGGCCAGGTGGCGACCCTCGCCGTCCAGGGCGCCGAGCAGATCCTGAAGCGCGAAGTGAACGCAGCGGCCCACGCCGACCTGCTGTCCAAACTGTCGACCGAGCTCTGATCATGGCAGAACTCGCAACCGTCGCCCGCCCTTACGCCGAAGCGCTGTTCCGTGTCGCCCAATCCGGCGACATGGCCGCGTGGTCGGCCATCGCTTCGGAGCTCGGCCAGATCGGCGCGAACGCCGAAGTGCAGGCCTTCGCCAGCAACCCGAACCTCACCCACGCACAGCTGGCGGACACGATTGCGTCCCTGGTCAAGTCGCCGCTGAACGCTGAAGCGAAGAACTTTATCGCGATGCTGGCCGAAAATGGCCGCATCAACCTGCTGCCCGAGATCAGCACCCAGTTTGCTGTGCTGAAGAACGCGAGCGAAGGCGCTGCCGACGCCACGATCTACAGCGCTTTCGAGATCTCGGCTGACCAGCTCGCACAGCTGGTTGCCACGCTGGAAAAGAAATTTGGCCGCAAGCTGAACCCAACGGTAACAGTGGATCCTTCGCTGATCGGTGGTGTGCGCGTGGTCGTTGGCGACGAAGTGCTCGATACCTCGGTACGCGCCAAGCTGCAACAGATGCATGTTGCGCTGGTGTCCTAACCGACCGAATCGCACTCGCCGGCGTCCCGCCCTTGCCCTACGCATCAAAAAACATTATTGGAGTTAGCAAGCATGCAACTTAACCCATCTGAAATCAGCGAACTGATCAAGAGCCGGATCCAGGGCCTCGAAGCATCCGCTGATGTTCGCAATCAAGGCACGGTGATCTCCGTCGCCGACGGTATCTGCCGCATCCATGGTCTGTCGGACGTGATGCAGGGCGAGATGCTGGAATTCCCCGGCAACACCTTCGGTCTGGCGATGAACCTCGAGCGTGACTCGGTCGGCGCCGTGATCCTGGGTGCTTACGAGCACATCTCGGAAGGCGACACCGTCAAGACCACCGGCCGCATCCTGGAAGTGCCGATCGGTCCGGAACTGCGTGGCCGCGTCGTCAACGCACTGGGCCAGCCGATCGACGGCAAGGGCCCGGTCAATGCCGCCCTGACCGCGCCGATCGAAAAGATCGCTCCGGGCGTGATCGCCCGTGAATCCGTCTCGCAGCCGATGCAGACCGGCATCAAGTCGATCGACGCGATGGTGCCGATCGGCCGTGGCCAGCGTGAGCTGATCATCGGCGACCGCCAGACCGGTAAATCGGCTGTCGCTGTCGACGCGATCATCAACCAGAAGGGCCAGGGCGTCACCTGCGTGTACGTCGCTATCGGCCAGAAGGCATCGACCATCAAGAACATCGTCCGCTCGCTGGAACAGCACGGCGCGATGGAGTACACCATCGTGGTCGCCGCGTCCGCTTCGGAATCGGCAGCGATGCAGTACATCTCGGCCTACTCGGGCTGCGCGATGGGCGAATACTTCCGCGACCGCGGCGAAGACGCGCTGATCGTGTACGACGACCTGTCGAAGCAAGCCGTCGCTTACCGCCAGATCTCCCTGCTGCTGCGCCGTCCGCCGGGCCGCGAAGCCTACCCGGGCGACGTGTTCTACC
>CAMPHU010000004.1 GCA_946886065.1 uncultured Massilia sp.
GGAAGGTCAGGCGGTAGATCGGATCGTCCGGCACCTTGTCCCAGTCGATCAGCTCTTCCAGCACATAGGCATTGGTCCGGAACGGCAGCACGTGCGATACCACCTGCACCGCTTCCTGCAGCTCGGGAGTGAGCCACTCCCACTGGCGCGCGGCGACGATGCTCTGGCGCGTATAGGGCTTGAACTTGGCGGGCGTCGATTCTAGCGTGGTCACGGGAATTCTCCAGGAGAAAGGATGAAGAAGCGGGGATGCCGCGAAGAATCATGGTAGGACCGCTAAAGCAAAAGAAATTGCCATCCATCAATCGGACTGTTCCTAACAACCTACCTGGAACAAAGGGTGTGCAAGTAGGAGAAAACCGCAGGCAGTCCACTCGGCGCAGGGACTGCGCGCGGTGCGCTTGAGCGAGCGCAATCCACGGTGGAGTCTGCTCGGTACATTTGTGTGTGCACCCCAGAAATATTTCATGCGTACATCACGAAAGGAAGCCTCATGAAACTGACCGCCACTGCCGCGCTGACCCTGGGCCTGAGCTTGGGCTTCGCATCGCCCGCCGTCCTGGCCAACGAACCGACCGAGAAGGACGCCATCGCGATGTGCGAGCGTGGCGCCGCCCTCATCAAGAGCAAGGGCAAGGAAGAGATGATGAAGCGCATCAATGCCAAGGATCCGGACTTCGTCCAGGGCGCGCTGTACATCGATATCCGCGACATCAAGACCGGCATCGTGCTGGCCCATCCCTACAACCCCTCGATCGTCGGCAAGGACCTGACCGACGTGCCGGATGCGAACGGCAAGAAGTACCGCCGCGAGATCATCGAGCTGGCCGCCGCCAAGGGCAAGGGCTGGGTCGATTACCAGTACAAGAATCCGACCTCGGGGAAGATCGAGCCGAAGACGACCTACATCCTGCGGGTGGACGATGTGGTGCTGGAGGCGGGGATTTATAAGAAATAAGAGCCCGGGTGTGCGAGCAAACTTGGTCCCCCGCGGAGGGGGACGCCGAGTCCGGGGATGACGGTGGTGAGCGGAGGTGAGCGGAGGTGAGCGATGCTGAACAAACTGCGGATCGGGCAGAAGCTCCTGCTGGCCCCGGGGCTGGTGCTGGTGTTGCTGACCCTGCTGTCGGCGGCCGCCTATTACGGCATGGTGCGCCAGAACGCCTCGCTCGAGCACATGGTGCAGGTGCGCGCGGCGCGCCTGCAGGCGGTGGCCGACGTGGCGGGCGAGGCGCGCTTCGCGCATGCGAACATCTACCAGCTGCTGGCCTGGGTCAACGGCAGCTTCGCCAGGAACCGCCTCGACGCCCTCACCGCCGACATCCACCGCAAGCATGGCGCCATCAAGGACAAGCTGGACCAGCTCGGCAAGCTGGCCGAGGCCGGCGAGCGCGCGCCGATCGATGCCTCCCTGGGCGCGCTGGCCGCCTACCGCAAGGCGGTGCTGGAGACCATCGAGCTGGCCCAGGTCGACCAGTCGATCGCGACCAACGCGATGCAGAAGGCCGAGAAGCAGTTCGGCGCGCTCGACGCCGAACTGGGACGCCTGGCAGGCCTGGAAAAGCAGCTCAGCGAAGACGCCTACACCGCCGCCAAGGCGGAGTTCCGCTCGCTCGGCCTGAGCATGGCGGGGCTGGTGCTGCTGTCCATCGCGCTGTCGCTGGTGGTGACGATGCTGGTGCGGCGCTCGATGCTGGCCGGGATCCGCGCCATCGCGCGCGCGGTCGGCGACCTGGCCGAGGGCCGGCTCGACGCGCCGCCCGGCGCCAGCCTTGGTCGCGACGAGATCGCCGACACCGCGCGCGCCCTCGACCACAGCTTCGCGCGCCTGAACGTGGCCCTGCACAGCATCCACACGGCGGTGCGCTCGATCGACACGGCCTCGAAGGAGATCGCCAGCGGCAACCTCGACCTGTCCACCCGCACCGAGATGCAGGCCGGCTCCCTGGAGCAGACCGCCAGCGCCATGGAAGCCCTGACCACGGCGGTGAAGGACAACGCCGACAACGCCCGCCTGGCGTCCGGGCTGGCGGCCGAGGCCTCGCAGCTGGCGGCCAGCGGCGGCCAGGCCGTCGAACGCGCGGTGGCGACCATGGAATCGATCAAGGCCAGCTCGCGCAAGATCGTCGAGATCATCGGCGTCATCGACGGCATCTCCTTCCAGACCAACCTGCTGGCGCTGAACGCGGCGGTGGAGGCGGCGCGCGCCGGCGAGCAGGGACGCGGCTTCGCGGTGGTGGCGGCCGAAGTGCGCACCCTGGCGCAGCGCTCGGCCGCCGCCGCCAGGGAAATCAAGGCGCTGATCGCCGACTCGGTCCAGATCATCGAAGGCGGCAACGCCTCGGTCGGCGAAGCCGGCGCCAGCATGGGCGACATCGTGGCGTCGGTGCGGCAGGTGAACGACATCATCGGCCGCATCAGCGTGGCCAGCACCGAGCAGGCCGAAGGCATCGCCGACGTCAACCGCGCGGTCGGGCAGATGGACGGCATGACGCAGCAGAATGCGGCGCTGGTGGAACAGGCCGCGGCGGCGGCCGAAAGCCTGCACGAGCAGACCGTCAACCTGGCCAGGGCGGTATCGATCTTCAAGATCTCACAGGAGCCAGGCGCGGACGCGCATGGCGCCGAAACGCCTGCCGCGCAGGCGGAGGAAGAGGACGGCGAATTCCGGGGCGTGGACGAGCGCCGTGCGCCGAACAGCCCGATGCGGCCGACAGGCGTGCGCGCGCTGACGGCGCAGCGCCGTTCCTCCTAGGCCCGGCCTTCTACCGGAACGGCCTGCTCACGAAGCGCGACCCGGCCAGCCCGAAGCGCCACGGCACATCGACCGCCTTCGAGATCCCGATGCGCGGCCCCGCCACCACCGGCAGTTCGCGCGGCGCCGGCAGCAGCTCGAAAGGCGGCGCCGACAAGGGCATGCCGTTGAGCGCCCGTGTGACGCCCAGCGCCTGGCACAGCTTGCCGGGCCCGGAACACAGCAGCCACTCGTCGTCCGCGTCGCGCCGCACGCGCATCGCGTCCAGCCCCGCCACCGGTTCCAGCGCCCGGATCAAGACCCCTGCCCCATGTCCCGCCTCGCGGCATACGAAGTTGAGGCACCAGTGGATGCCATAGGAGCGGTAGACATAGGCATGGGCCGGCGGCCCGAACATCGAGGCATTGCGCTCGGTGGGGCCGGAATAGGCGTGCGAGGCCGGGTCCTCGCGGTCGTAAGCCTCGGTCTCGACGATGCGCCCGCCGACCCCGTCGACCAGCACGGTGACGCCGATCAGCTGGCGCGCCACCAACTCCGCCGGCGCCGAAAAATCAATTCCCGCAATGATCGAAATAGCCATGCTGCGATTCTATCCCGGCTCAGTTTGACCCGGCGTTTTGGTGAAATTGACACACAAATCGCATTGCTTTGCTGCAAGTCATGTCGCACTGGGGTATAGTGACAACTGTTGTTGCCTTTCCTAGAAGCACCATTTCTTCCCCCATGAACACCGTTGCCGACCCTATTCCGCAGGTCGATCAGGTCGATGCCCTGATCAAGTCGATCCGCATTCCGCCGCGTCCCAGCCTGCTGGCCGACATGCAGCGCGAGCTGGCGTCGGAAGATCCCTCCCCCGAGGCCATCGGCAAGATCGTGGCGAGCGATGTCGGCATGTCCGGCGCGCTGCTCAAGCTGGCCAATTCCTCGATCTATGGCGGGCGCCGCAAGGCCAAGTCGGTCGAGCAGGCCATCCTGTTCCTGGGCATCAACCAGGTGGCGGCCCTGATGACCGGGCTGCTGGCGCGCCAGGCGATTCCCGCCAACAGTGCCGAACTGGCAAGCTTCTGGGACATCTCCTCGCGCCGCGCGCAGGCCATGGTGTTCCTGTCGCGCCGCCTGCGCATCGGCGAGCCGGACGTGGCCCACACCTTCGGCCTGTTCTGCGACACCGGCGTGCCCTTGCTGATGGACCGTTTCCCCGACTACGCCGCCACCTACGCCGCCGCTTCGCTGGAAGCGCTGCGTCCGTTCACGGCGCTGGAGGACGAGCGCCACAACACCAGCCACGCGGCGATCGGCTGCCTGCTGGCGCGCAACTGGGGCCTGTCGGGCGACGTCGGCTGGGCCATCCTGCACCACCACGACTTCAGCGTGCTGGACGACGCCTCGACCGCCCCGGCCGTGCGCTCGCTGGTGGCGCTGTCGGTGCTGGCGGAAAGCGCCTTGTGCAGCTACCAGGGCCAGCCCGAATCGCTGGAATGGGGCAAGGCCGGCGCCGCCGCCTGCGCCTACCTCGGCCTTTCCCCCGAGGAAACGGCCGAAGTGCTCGACGAATTGCTCGACGCTTTCCACGAAGAGTAAATACATACTTTTGACTTCCTCTTCCTTCAGGCAGATACTCGTAAAAAAGTAGCTGCGCAGGAGGAGACATGAAGCGCCTGATCATTTTGCTGCTGTCGGCAGCACTCGCCGGATGCGCCAGTGTCATGCCGGCGCCCGCCCCCACCGCCTTGTTCGCCGATGCCGGCTTCGCGCCGCCGTCCGAACCCGTGAGCGCCGACGGGCTGTTCAAGCTCAGCCCGGCCATGCGGAGCTATCTCAACAGCCCAGCCTTCCACCAGCTGCTGCGCAACCGCGGCGCGCGCCACGGCCTGGTCGAGGCGCTGTACAGCAAGACCGACCTCAAGCTCGAATACGAATCGAAGATCACGCGCACCGCGGCCGAGACCTACGAGGCGCGCTCGGGCAACTGCCTGTCGCTGGTGATCATGACGGCGGCCTTCGCGAAGGCGCTGGGCATGCCGGTGCATTTCCAGAGCATCCACACGGACGACCTGTGGAGCCGCGCCGGCGGGCTTTACCTGGCCAGCAACCATGTCAACATCACCCTCGGCGAACGGCCTGCCGACATCCAGCGCGGCTACGACCCGGAGCGCCACCTGGTGGTCGACTTCATTCCGCGCGACGAGGCGGCCAGGCTGCGCAGCCGCCAGCTGGAAGAAGAGGACATCGTCGCGCTCTACCTGAACAACCGCGCCGCCGAATCGCTGGTGCAGCAGCGCGTGAACGACGCCTACTGGTGGGCCAAGGCGGCGGTGTCTGCCCGTCCCGGCGCGGCATCGCCGCTCAACACCCTCGGCGTCGTCTACCAGCGCCATGGCGACCTGGCGCTGGCCGAGCAGACCTTCCGCGCCGCGCTGCTGCGCGAGCCGGAGAACCTGGCCGTGCTGCGCAACCTGCAACCGCTGCTGGTGACCCTGGGCCGCCCGCTCGAAGCGCAGGAGCTGGCCAAGCGGATCGCCGGCATCGAGCCCTATCCGCCCTACCACTTCTTCGACCAGGGCATGGTGGCGCTCAAGGCCGGCGACTTCGGCGAGGCCAGGCAGCTGTTCGAACGCGAGGTCAAGCGCGCGCCCTACAACGACGAGTTCCGCTTCTGGCTCGGCATCGCCCACCTGCGCCTGGGCCACCTGAGCGATGCGCGCGAGCACATCGCGCTGGCGGTGAACAACAGCACCAGCAGCGACATGCGGCAGGTGTATTCGAACAAGCTGCACTACCTGCGCACCCTGGGGCAGACGGGAACGCGGATCCGCTGATACGATGGCGGTTTGACCGCAACCGTCGAGGAGTGAATGCGCTGTAAATCTGTTTTGCTGGCCCTTGCGCTGGAACTGGCCGCCGGCAGCGGCATCGCGCAGGAAGCCTGCGCCCTGCCGGCCAGCGTCGAGGCGCCCTCGCCGCGCCGCGCCGATTACGTCAACGACGCGCTTCCGGTCGACTACCACGCGCTGGTGCTGTCCTGGTCGCCCGAGTACTGCGAGAGCCGGCGCAGCCAGCGCCGCGGCGCGAACAGGGACGCGTTCCAGTGCGCGTCGGCCAACCGCTTCGAATGGGTGGTGCACGGCCTGTGGCCGCAAAACGGGCGCGCTTCCTCGGGCAGGGACCATCCGCGCCACTGCAAGGCTTCCGGCGCGCTGCCGCCCGCGCTGCTCAAGCGCCACCTGTGCATGATGCCGAGCGCGGACCTGATGCAGAACGAATGGCAGGCCCACGGCACCTGCGGCTGGTCCACGCCGGACCGCTATTTCGCCGATATCGACAAGGTCTATTCCCGGCTGCGCCGGCCTACCAGCGCCGACATGCTGGCCGCCGCCGCCGCCCCCGCCGATGCCGGGCCGAACCGGCTGGCCGAGACGACCTCGGGCGATATCAAGCAAGCCTTCCTGAAGCTCAATCCTGCGCTGCCGAAAGACAGCCTGCGCGTGAGCGTCGCCTCCGGCAGCCGCCTGAAAGAGGTCTGGGTCTGCCTCGACAAGGGGCTGCAGCCGATGGCCTGCCCGCGCGGCGGCGCCCACGACAGGCAACGCGTCAGGATCAGGACACCGCAGCCCTGAGCACTTCCGGACATGCCCGCCTCGGCGTTTGACAAGCCGGGCGGATTGCGCGACACTGCGGCCATTCGATTAACAAATTAGTTAATTAAGCAATGAACTCAAACCTGGACAAGACCTTCGAGGCCCTCGCCTCCCTCCCCCGGCGCAAGATCCTGGCCCTGCTCTCGCACGTGGAGCTGACCACGTCCGAGCTCGCGGAAAAGCTCGGGATCAGCGCCCCCGGCACCTCGCGGCACCTGTCGGTGCTCGAGAATGCCGGCCTGGTCCTGAGCGAACGGCGCGGCCAGTTCGTGTACTACCGGCTCAATGCCGACAGCCTGGTCAATCACCTGTCCGGGTTCATGTTCGATCTTTGTCCCACCGCCGCGCCCCTGAAGCGCGCCTCGAAAGCCCTCGCCAAAAAACGCAACCCGGCCTGACGCCGGCATGGAGGCCATCATGCAGCACCGCAGCAACGGCAACGTCGTGAATGGAGCAGTCAGGTGGTCCCCCGTCAAATCGCTGTGGTGGTCGGGCATGGCCGGCGCCGCCGTTATCGGCGGCGCCATGGCCTTTACCTGGGCCGCCTTCGCCCTCTTCATCGTGCTCACCGCGGCGGTCCTGCTGCTCGGCCATTCGCTGGGCAGCCACCGCAAGCTGATCCACGACAGTTTCGCCTGCCCGCGCTGGCTGGAGTACTTCCTGGTCTACATGGGCGTGCAGGTCGGGCTGTCCGGTCCGCTGGGCCTGCTCGCCCAGCACGACCTGCGCGACCATGCCCAGCGCCAGCCGGACTGCCACGACTACCTGCGCCATGGCCGCCCTTTCCTGGCCGACGGTTGGTGGCAGCTGCACTGCGAACTGGCGCTGGACGCGCCGCCGGTCCTGCCCGTGCGTGCGCAGGTCGCGCAGGACCGCTTCTACCGCTTCCTGGAACGCACCTGGATGCTCCAGCAATTGCCTCCCGCCCTGCTGCTCTATCTGGCGGGCGGCTGGTCCTTCGTCGTCTGGGGCGTATGCGCGCGCATCGCCGCCGGCGTCACCGGCCACTGGCTGATCGGCTGGTTTGCCCACAACCGCGGCGGCATGCACCACGCCGTCGATGGCGCCGCCGTCCAGGGACACAACGTCAGGTTCGCCGCCCTGCTGACGATGGGAGAATCCTGGCATAACAACCATCACGCCTACCCCGGCTCGGCGCGCCTTGGCCTGTATCCCGGCGAGTGGGACCCGGGCTGGTGGGTGCTGATGGCCTTCAAGCGCGCCGGGCTCGCATGGAACTTCTGCCTTCCCGAGGCCTGTGCGCCGCGTCCCGAATTGCGGCTGCTGGACGACGCGCCGCAGGCTGCCCCGGCGCCGGCGCCGCTGGCCGGCGGAGCGCTGGTCCATGCGGTATGGTCCGCCAGCCGCGCACTGCTCGCGCGCGGAAATCCTCTCGACCTGCACGGTCCCGGCGTGACGCTCTCGCAGCGTCACTTGCGTCTCGTGGCGGGAGAGCGAGTGCGGCTGGTCCGCTCGCCGGCCCTGTGGCGGCTGTCCCTGCACCACCAAGGCCTCGCCATCGCGGGACTGCCCGCGCTCCTGATCGCCATCGGATCGCGCAACCTGGGCACGGCCATCGTCGCCGCACTGCTGCTACCGTCCGCCACGGCCTGCGAACTGCTGCGCAGCCGGATGCAGGCCTGCTGCCGCTGATCCTCAGAACAGGGGAGCTTGTACCGGCCGCGGATCGGCGCCCGCGTCCCCGCTCAGCCGCCGCCAGGCCGCGAGCTTCTGCTCGAAGGACATGGCCATGTGCGCCGGAGAACTCGAGGGCAGCAGCACGGTGCGGTAGCCGTGGGCCGCGAACTGCGGCGCGAACTTGCCCGATGCCTGGCCGTTGAAGCCCACCGTCTCCAGCCGCGGGCACAGCGCGCGCAGGCGCTCGAAGTCGTTGGCGGCCGGCTTGCGGATCGCGGAATCCAGGCTGCCCTCGCGCTCGCACGCGGCAAGCACGTCCCACAACCCCACGCCATGCGCCAGCAGGCGCGGCAGACGCTCGGCGTAAGGCAGAGAGGCCAGCTCCTCGCCGACCAGGGCGGACATCAGGCGCCAGAACTGGTTGCGCGGGTGGGCGTAATACTGCTGCGCGGCGAGCGAGGCGGCGCCGGGAAAGCTGCCGAGGACGAGGATGCGGATACCGGTATCGATCACCGGGGCCAGGCCGGTGAGCGTCGGGGAGCTTGGGATGTCGGTGGAATTCGGCATGGAGGCATTGTAGCCCCCATGCCGCCGGGCCCGGATCAGTTATGGATGTACTTGCTGAACACGTCGGCGAAGTCGCGCTTGGTGTGCGTCTCCAGCATCGCCGCGTTCACGGCGGCCAGCAGTTCACCGAACTGCCCCGCCACGCCGCCGGCCGGCACCGCGTTCAGCTTGTGCATCGAAGCGGTGGCGTCCAGCGCGCGCAGGGCATTGTCGCGGCCGACCGCGTCGCGGTGCTGCTGCCTGCCGATCGAGATCAGGGCCTTGTAGATGTCCTTGACCTGTTCGATGTGGGATTTCTTCACATCGATGCTGAACGTCGTGTCGCCGGCGCTGAACTTGAGCTCGACGTCCATGTCCAGGGTGCCGGCGGTTTCGATGCTCACATTGGCGATGTGGGTGGAGGCGTAATCGTAGCGCTTGATCGAGCGCTTCGAGGACACGGCCGAGTCGCCGTCCACGTGGATCAGGGCCAGGTTGGTGAAGCAGTACTCGTCCTTCTTGCTCTTGATGAGGAAGAAGATCTGCTCCCCGTCTTCCGAGAACAGGTAGTCGTCGGCGTCGACCTTGTCGTAATCCTTGGGCGACACGATGACGCCGATATCGCTGATGCCGAGGGCCTCTGCGGCCAGCTTCTTGAACATGTCCAGACCTCCATCGCTGTGAAAGATAAAGATTTATACATGGAATGGTGCGTGCTGCGCCAGCGTCGAATGCAGGGGAAGGCCCAATTCATGCCGACGCAATATGTTGCTTGCCAACAACGCAAGAGTGACTTTTATGTCATTACATTTGTCAATTCACGGAGGCTTGGTCAAACTGCAAGTTTCGCTCATCCTGTCCATACAAACAGGCGCCGGGCGCATGACGCGTCCCGCCGGCAGCGAGTGACTTCTCTTCTAGGATTGGACACCGACTATGGATCAACGATTCAAGCACTCCCTGCTCGCCCTGGCCGTCGCCAGCGCCTTTCCCCTGCAGTACGCCGCCGCACAGGAAACCCCGCCCGCCGACGAAGCGCGCAAGCCCGGCCAGCTGGAAACCGTGATCGTGACCGCGCAGCGCCGCGCCGAGAACATCAAGGACGTGCCGATGTCCGTCGCCACCGTGAAGGGCGAGAAGCTGGACGTGCTGACTTCCGGCGGCCAGGACATCCGCTTCCTGAGCGGCCGTTCGCCGTCGGTGTCGGTGGAATCGGACTATGGCCGCACCTTCCCGCGTTTCTACATCCGCGGCCTGGGCAACACCGACTTCGACCTGAACGCGTCCCAGCCGGTCGGCCTGGTGATGGACGACATCGTCCAGGAAAACCCGATGCTCAAGGGCTTCCCGGTATTCGACGTGGACCAGATCGAAGTGCTGCGCGGCCCGCAGGGCACCCTGTTCGGCCGTAACTCGCCGGCCGGCGTGATCAAGTTCGACTCGGCCAAGCCGGTGTTCCGCAAGGAAGGCTATGTCAACGTCGGCTTCGGCAAGGACCGCGTGCGCAACATCGAAGGCGCCATCAACCTGCCGGCCAACGATGTCTTCGCCACCCGCATCTCGGTGCAGTCCCAGCACCGCGGCAACCGCGTGCACAACGACCGCCCGAACGCGCCGACCCGCGACTTCGAAGGCTACAAGGACAATGCCGGCCGCATCCAGTTCCTGCTCAAGCCGACCAAGGACTTCAGCGCGCTGCTCAACCTGCACGCCCGCGACATGGACGGCAACGCCACCCTGTTCCGCGCGAATATCCTCAAGAAGGGTACCAACGAGCTGGTCGACAACTTCGACTACGATTCCTACCCGACCGACGGCCTCAATACGCAAAGCCTGAAGAACAAGGGCGCCAGCCTGCGCCTGCGCTGGGATACGCCGGGCCTGAGCTTCCACTCGATCACCGGCTACGAGAAGCTGGAGTTCTTCAGCCGCGCCGACGTCGACGGCGGCTTCGGCGCCGTGTATGCGCCGCCGATGGGCCCGGGCTTCATCCCCTTCGTGGTGGAGACCGCCGACCTGGTGCCCGACCATAAGCAGCTGACCCAGGAATTCCGCGTCGAGTCCAACAACCAGGGCCCGCTGCAGTGGATCGCCGGCCTGTTCTACTTCGACGAACAGATCCAGATCGATTCGATCTCCTTCGACTCCCTGGCGCCGGGCAATCCGCAGAATTTCAACTACGCGACCCAGCAGCAGGACGCCAGGTCGTGGGCGGTGTTCGGCACCGTCAACTACACCGTCACGGACGCGTTCAAGCTGCGCGCCGGCCTGCGCTACACCAAGGACAAGAAGGACTTCGTGGCGCGCCGTATCGAGACCGGCGGTTCGACCAACCTGCCGCTGCACGATTCGTCGAGCAACGTGAGCTGGGACCTGAGCGGCACCTACACGCTGAACAAGGACACCAACCTGTTCGGCCGCATCGCGACCGGCTACCGCGCGGCATCGATGCAGGGCCGCCTGTTCGACCTGACCTCCCTGCCCTCGCAGGCCGACGCCGAGAAGATCGTGTCGGTGGAATTCGGCGTCAAGCAGGACCTGTTCGACCGCCGTGCGCGCATGTCGGCCACCGTGTTCGACTACCGCATGAAGGACAAGCAGCTGACCGCCGGTTCGGGCACCGTCAACATGAACCAGCTGGTCAACGCCGACAAGGTCACCGGCCGCGGCGTGGAACTGGACTTCCAGGCCAACCTGAGCGACGCCTGGAGCATGACCTTCGGCACCAGCTACAACGACACCGAGATCAAGGACCCGAACCTGTTCGTGCAGTCCTGCGGCAGCGGCTGCACCACCCTGGACCCGCGCCGCAATTTCACGGATGCGAACGGCAATGTGATCGGTTCCGCGGCCATCATCGACGGCAACCCGCTGCCGCGCGCACCGAAGTGGCAGCACAACTTCACCCTGCGCTTCAGCCAGCCGCTGGGCAATGGCGAGATCTACGCTTTCACCGACTGGGCTTACCGCACCTCGTACAACTTCTTCCTGTATGAAGCGAGCGAGTACAAGGCGAAGGAACTGCTGGAAGGCGGCCTGCGCGTGGGCTACCGCTGGAATGAGGGCAAGTATGAAGTGGCGGCGTATGGCCGCAACATCACCGACCGTGTCCAGGCGCTGGGGGCGATCGACTTCAACAACCTGACCGGTATCGTCAACGAACCGCGCACGTATGGTGTGCAGTTCAAGGCGAGCTTCTAAGCATCCGTAGCAGCTAGCTTCAAAACCGTCGTTCCAGCCTGCGCCGGAACGACGGTTTTTCTTTTAACTTAAAAAATTACGCATAGCGGCTTACTTCATCCACACCGCGTAATTCGTCCCCGACGTCTGCAAGGTCCACCCCGCCCCCGGGCTCCAGCTGTTCGGCCCGATCTTCATCGCCAGCTGGCGCGTGCTGCCCGTGATAATGGCCGCATACAGCCCCTGCGTCGCCTGCTGGATCGCCACCGCCGAGGTCGAATGCACCCCGGCCGCCTTGCGCGCCGCCATCAGCGCGGCAATCGGCGTCTTCAGTCCCCAGTTGTAGATGTGCGGGTAGTACACGGTCGGAATGCCGGGATGGCTGAGGATGTAGGCATAGCCCTGCATCACCGCGCCGCACGGCACCGGCCAGTGGTTCTGTCCGCTGCCGCAGCTTTCCGACGGCCCGGTGTCGTGGTTGTCCACGAAGGTCACCGACATCGCCGGCCACCAGCCCAGCGCGCCTTGCGGCTTGCCCTGCGCATCCTTCAGGCGCCAGTAGTTGCCGTTCGCGAGCGCGTCGTTCAGCAGCCCCTTGGTGGTGAAGTCGAAGGCGCCGCAGCTGTTGTTGGTGCCGTTAATCCAGTTCATGATCGCCTGGCGGTGCGGATTGACGTCGTTCAGGTTCAGGTCCGTCCACAGTTCGCCCACGCAGAACTCGGCGCCGAAGGCGTTCGCGTACTGCCCGGCATAGCTGGCGCCGAAGCCCTTCACATAGTCGAAGCGCAGGCCGCTGAAACCCACCGGCTTGATCGTGGAGTTGAGCCAGGTGGTGATGCCGTTCTGGACCTCGCCCACGTTGCGGTGGTCGAGGTCGCGCGCGGCGCCGAAGCCGTCGCCGCTGTCGGCGTTGCCCAGGCCGCAGTTGCATTCGTCGTTGTTGACGATGGCCCAGGTGGTCCAGTTGGGATTGGTGAGGTCGGACCAGCCGGTGGTGCCCACGCGGTGGTTGACCACGACGTCGGCCACCGCCTTGATGCCGTTGTTGGTGAAGGCGCGCACCACGTTGGTCAGCTCGGCCGAGCTGCCGTATTTCGAGTTCAGGTTGTTCAGCTGGCGCGGCATGTAGCCTTCGACCGCGCCGGAATCCGATGGCGGCGGGAACCAGACGTGGGTGATGCCCATGCCCTTGAGGTCGGATACGTTGTTGAGCAGGGTGTTGTACCAGTTCGGGTTGCTGTAGCGGGCAGAGTTCCAGTGGAAGCCCTGCAGCAGGACAGCCTGGCTGTTGCCGGATTGGGCCGGCGGGGTGGCGGCGCCGGCCTGCATGGACAGTGCCAGGATGGTCATTGCAAGCATGGCGCTGAGGCGCGTTTTTTTCTGCATGTCTCCTCCGAGAGTGGTCGTACGTTGGCGGTGATTCCTTCAAAAAATCAGAAACTACGAGTTTCTTTGTTACACGAACATTAGGTAGCTAAACTACTCGCTTGCCGTCAATACGCATCGGCTAGCAGGGCGATTCTGTCGTTTACTGATCAAGCGTGTCAAACGAATTCAACAGCTTTATGTAGTTTCGCTACTTCTGCACCAATGTCCGAATCGCTTGGCCATAAAAAAAGCGGCGGGCGCTTTCGCGCGCCGCCGCAAGGGCAAGCAATGCCAAGGGGAGAAAAATCGCGATCAGTTCCGGGCCAGGGCCTGCCCTTCCACGCCGGCGCCGTCCCAGCCGCCGCCCAGCGCGCGGATCAGGGCCACCGTCGTCACCGCCCGGTTGCCGCGCAGCTGGACCGCCGTGCGTTCGACCGCGGCCAGGTTGCGCTGGGCGTCGAGCAGCTCCAGGTAGCTCGAGCGTCCGGCGTCGTAGAGCTTTTGCGCCAGGTCCGCCGAGCGGCGCGCCGACACCAGGGCGGCGTCGATCTGCTCGCCCTGTCCCGCCAGGATGCGCAGGCCGGCCAGGTTGTCTTCCACTTCGGCGAAGGCGTTCAGGACGTTCTGGCGGTAGGTGCCCACCGACTCCTCGAGCGCGGCTTCGCTGCGGATCACGTTGTTGCGGTTGCGGCCGCCGTCGATCAGGGGCATGGCCAGCAGCGCACCGGTCACCCACGAACGGCTGCTCCACTTGAACACTTCGGAGAAGGTGCCTCCGATGCCGCCGCCGGCCGCGCTCAGGGTCAGCGCCGGGAACATGGCGCCGCGCGCCACGCCGATGCGGGCGTTCGCCGCTTCCATCGTGCGCTGGGCGGCCACGATGTCGGGACGGCGTTCCAGCAGCGAGGACGGCAGGCCGGCCGGGATCGTCGGCATCAGGGTCGAATCCAGCAGCGGGCTCGGGCCGGCCACGTAGTCGGCCGCCGGCTTGCCCAGCAGGACCGCGAGCTGGTGCTCGGTGGTGGCGCGCTGGCGCTGCAGGCCGATGGCCTCGGCGCGCGCCGTGGCCAGCTCGGTGCGGGCGCGCGACAGGTCGAACTCGCCGATGTCGCCCAGGTCGAAGCGGCGCTGGGTGACCTTGACGCTTTCCTCGCGCAGGCCGACGGTGCGGTTCACGGTCTCGAGTTCCGCGTCCAGGGCGCGCAGCCGGAAGTAGGTCTGGGCCACGTCCGCCTGCAGCGACAGGAGCACGGAACGGAAGTTGGCTTCCGACGTCGCCGCATCGCTGCGCGCCGCCGACACGCCGGCCGCCACGCGGCCGAACAGGTCGACTTCGTAGCTGGCCGTGAGGCTGGCGTTGTAGCTGGTCTGGGCCGGGGTCGGCGTGCCCTGCGGCAGGTTCGCCTCCAGCGGCGCCGGACGGGCGCGCTGGGCGCCGATGCCCACACCCACCTGCGGCAGGCGGTCGGCATTGGCGATGCCGGCGATGGCGCGCGCCTGCTTGACGCGGGCGGCCGCCACGGCCAGGTTGGCGTTGTTGGCCGTGGCTTCGTCGATCAGCGCGGTGAGCGCGGAATCGTTGAAAGCCAGCCACCACTGGCCGCGCGGCTGCTGTTCCGCCGGCTGCGCCGGCTTCCAGCGCGAGCCTTCGATGCCGGCGACTTCAGCGGCGGCCTGCGGAGTCTGCGATTCGCGGAAGGCCGTCGGGGTGGCGACCTGCGGCTGCTTGAATTCCGGGGTGGCGCAGGCCGTCAGGATCAAGGCCGCGAGCAGCGGGGCCACGCCTTTAGCAATCATGTTTTTCATCTTAATGCACTCCTTCCGTGCCATGCGCAGCCACGTGGGCATGGGCAGGTTTTTCGAAACGCTTGGCCAGCATGCGCAGCAGCACGTAGAACAGCGGGGTCAGGAACAGGCCGAAGAAGGTCACCCCCAGCATGCCCGAGAACACTGCGATACCGATGGCGTGGCGCATCTCCGCACCGGCGCCGCTCGAGAACACCAGCGGGATCACGCCGGCGATGAAGGCGATCGAGGTCATCAGGATCGGACGCAGGCGCAGGCGGGAAGCTTCCAGCGCGGCGTCGATCACGCTGCGGCCGTGGTCTTCCAGCTCGCGGGCGAACTCCACGATCAGGATCGCGTTCTTCGAGGCCAGGCCCACCAGCACGAACAGGGCGATCTGGGTGAAGACGTTGTTGTCGCCACCGGTCAGCTTCACGCCGATCAGCGCGCACAGGATCGACATCGGCACGATCAGGATCACCGACAGCGGCAGGGTCCAGCTCTCGTACTGGGCGGCCAGCACCAGGAACACCAGCAGCACGCACAGCGGGAACACGTAGATCATGGTGTTGCCGGCCAGGATGTCCTGGTAGGTCAGCTCGGTCCACTCGTAGCTGATCCCTTTCGGCAGCACTTCCGCGGCGATCTTCTCCATCGCGGCCTGGGCCTGGCCCGAGGACACGCCCGGCGCCGGTCCGCCATTCAGCTCGGCGGCGACATAGCCGTTGTAGCGCTGCACGCGGTCCGGGCCATAGGCATCCTTGATGCGCATGAGCGAGGACAGCGGGATCATCTCGCCCTTGTCGTTGCGGACCTTGAGCTGCTCGATCTGCTCGGGATGCGAGCGGAACTGCGCGTCCGCCTGCACACGCACCTGGTAGGTGCGGCCGAACTGGTTGAAGTCGTTCACGTACATCGAGCCCAGGTTGACCTGCAGGGCCTGGTTGATCTCGGCCAGCGACACGCCCAGCTGCTTGGCTTTGACGCGGTCGATGTCGGCAAACAGCTGCGGCACATTGATCTGGAAGCTGGAGAACACGCCCGCCAGTTCCGGGGTCTGCCAGGCCTTGGCCTGCAGCGCCTGCATCGCCTTGTTCAGTTCATCGTAGCCGAGGTTGCCGCGGTCTTCGATCATCATCTTGAAGCCGCCGGTGGTGCCCAGGCCGTTGACCGGCGGGGGCGACAGCACCAGCACGAAGGCGTCTTCGACGGCGCCCATGCGCTTGTTGATCTCGGCCGCGATGGCGTCGGCGCTCATCGATTTATCCTTGCGCTGGTCGAACGGCGCCAGGGTGGTGAACACGATGCCGGCGTTCGGCGCATTGGTGAAGCCGTTGATCGACAGGCCCGGGAAGGCGACCGAGGATTCCACGCCCGGGATCTCCTTGGCGATCGCGGACATCTTGCGGATCACGGCGTCGGTGCGGTCCAGCGATGCGGCGTCGGGCAGCTGGGCGAAGCCGATCAGGTAGGCCTTGTCCTGCTGCGGCACGAAGCCCGGAGGCACGGCCTTGAACATGAACACACCGGCCACGGCGAGCAGCGCGTAGACGCCCAGGGCGGCGGTCTTGCGGCGCAGGACGCCCTTCACGCCCACTTCGTACTGGTGCGACGAACGGCTGAAGAAGCGGTTGAAGGCGGCGAAGAAGCGGCCGAACACGGCGTCGATCATGCGCGTCAGGCGGTCCTTCGGCGCGTTGTGCGGCTGCAGCAGCGAGGCTGCCAGGGCCGGGGCCAGGGTCAGCGAGGCGAAGGCCGAGATCACGGTCGAGATCGCGATGGTCAGGGCGAACTGGCGGTAGAACTGGCCGGTCAGGCCCGAGACGAAGGCGATCGGGACGAACACGGCGCACAGCACCAGCGCGATCGCGATGATCGGGCCGCTGACTTCCTTCATCGCCTGGATGGTCGCGTCGCGCGGCGACAGGCCGCCCGCGATGTTGCGCTCGACGTTCTCCACCACCACGATGGCGTCGTCGACCACGATGCCGATCGCCAGCACCAGGCCGAACAGCGACAAGGTGTTGATCGAGAAGCCGAAGCCCAGCATCACGGCAAAGGTGCCCACCACCGAGACCGGCACGGCCAGCAGCGGAATGACGGAAGCGCGCCAGGTCTGCAGGAACACGATCACCACCAGGGCCACCAGCGCCACCGCTTCCAGCAGGGTATGGATGACGGAGTCGATCGATTCGCGCACGAACTGGGTCGGGTCGTAGACGATGCTGTAGGCGACGCCTTTCGGGAAGTCCTTGGACAGTTCTTCCATCTTGGCGCGCACGTCGGCGGACAACTGCAGGTCGTTCGCGCCCGGCGCGGCGAAGATCGGGACCGCGACCGCCGACTTGTTGTTCAGCAGCGAGCGCAGCGCGTACGAGCTGGAGCCCAGTTCGATGCGCGCCACGTCCTTCAGCAGGGTGGTGCCGCCGTCGGCGTTGGTCTTGAGGACGATGTTGCCGAAGTCCTCGGTCGACTGCAGGCGGCCCTGGGTATTCAGGGTCAGCTGGAAGTCGGCGTCCTTGGCCGGCCCCTGGCCGACCACGCCGGCCGCGACCTGCACGTTCTGCTCGCGGATCGCGGCGACCACGTCGCCGGCGGTCAGGTTGCGGGCGGCGACCTTCTGCGGGTCGAGCCAGACGCGCATGGCGTAGTCGCCCGAACCGAAGATCTGCACTTCGCCCATGCCCTTGATGCGGGCCAGCTGGTCCTTGACGTTCAGCACCGCGTAGTTGCGCAGGTACAGGTCGTCATAGCTGCCGTCGGGCGAGTTCAGGTGGACCACCATGGTCAGGTTGGGCGAGGCCTTCACCGTGGTGACGCCGATCTGGCGCACCTCTTCCGGCAGGCGCGGCAGCGCGCGCTGCACGCGGTTCTGCACCGCGGTCTCGGCCTGCTCGACGTCGGTGCCGATCTTGAAGGTCACGGTCAGCGCCAGCGCGCCGTCCGAGGTGTTTTGCGAGGACATGTAGAGCATGTCCTCGACGCCGTTGATCTGCTCTTCCAGCGGCGTGGCCACGGTTTCGGCGATCACTTTCGGGTTCGCGCCCGGATACTGGGCGCGCACCACCACCGATGGCGGCACCACTTCCGGATACTCCGACACCGGCAGCTTGAAGATCGAGATCAGGCCGCCGACGAAGATGATCACCGACAGCACCGCCGCGAAGATCGGCTTGTCGACAAAGAATTTAGGGAAGTTCATACATTACTCCTTGGCGCCGGCGTCCGCCATGGCCAGTTTGGTGTCCTTGATGCCGCTTGCGGTCGCGGTCATGGGAACGACTTGCGGGGCGATCGGCGCGCCCGGACGCACGCGCTGCAGTCCGTTGACGACGATCTTCTCGCCTGGCTTCAGGCCTTCGCGCACGATGCGCAGGCCGTCAATGGTCGGGCCCAGCTTGACGGCGCGGTATTCGGCCTTGTTGTCCTTGCCGACCACGAAGACGAACTTGCGGTCCTGGTCGGTGTTGACGGCGCGGTCGTTGATCAGGATCTGCGGACGCGGTTCGCCGCCGGCGATCTGCACGCGGGCGAACAGGCCGGGGGCCAGCTGGCGGTCGGCATTGGCCAGGGTGGCGCGCATGCGCACGCTGCCGCTTTGGCTGTCGAGGCGGTTGTCGACGAATTCCAGCTTGCCGCTGTGCGGGAAGCCGTCTTCGTTGGCCAGGCCGACCTTCACGTCCACCGCCTGGCCGGCGTGGGCGCGGCGGCTGACGCGCAGGTAGGTATCTTCATCGCCGTCGAAGCTGGCGTAGATGCGGTCCAGCGACACGACCGAGGTCAGCACGGCCGAGGCGTCGACCAGGTTGCCCAGGGTGATCTCGGCCTTCGAGACGCGGCCGTCGATCGGCGACAGCACGCGGGTGTAGGCCAGGTTCAGCTTGGCGGCTTCATACTGGGCCTGGGCGGCGCGGGCGCTGGCGTCCAGTTCCTTCTGGCTGGCGGCGCGCTCGTCGAACTCGCGCTGGGCGATGGCTTTATCCGCCAGCAGGCGCTCGGCGCGCTGCAGTTCCAGGCGCGCCAGGTCGGCGCGGGCCCTGGCTGCCGCGGCGGCGGCGCCGGCGCGGTCGGCTTCGGCCTGGTAGGGGCGCGGGTCGATCACGAACAGCAGGTCGCCCTTCTTCACTTCGGCGCCCGGCTTGAAGTTCACGGCGGTGATGTAGCCCGACACGCGCGGGCGGATCTCGACCACTTCGATCGCTTCCAGGCGGCCCGAGAATTCCTGGGTCTCCAGCACCGGCTTCTCGAGCACCACCGCGGCCGAGACCGGCGGTGCGGGAGGCGCCGCCGGGGCGTCATTGCTGTTGGCATCGGCGCAGCCCGTGAGCGCGCCGCCTGCCAGGCCGGCCACCGCGAGCGCGGCGGCCATGATGCGAAGTTTGCCCGTCCATCCTTGTTGGCTATTCATGATTAACCTTTCTTATTTACGACTATAAAAAGCTTGCGCGCCCCGCCAGTGCGGAAACGCAGGCAAAAAGAGGCTCCTCCGCGCCCTCAGGCACGGCTGAACGTCATTCGGTGGATTAAGTTGGAACGCTAGCTGCTAGCGTCGACACCTTTCGGTGCATATGCGCATGTCGGTCATGGCGATCTCCCTTCATCGAATTCAATGCCTGCAAACCGCAGGTAAAGCGCTGCCCCTGCCCGACACTCGGTAAGGCATGTGCTTGTTCATCTGGATCGGGGCCTGCGCCCCTTGATGTTTGACGCGCTAGACGGGCGCGCCTCCCTGTCCCTCGAGTCCCGAGAGGAAGATGCTGATCTCGCCCATTGCATGCACCTTGCACGCGCATTCGGTGCGGCCGTTCGGGTCGGTCAGCTGAGCCGGAGGCAGGCGGCGCACCGTGGTGCGCACACCTGCGTTAATCAATTTGGCGCCGTATTGTTCAGCCTCGTCGCGCAATGGGTCGTCCTCGGCCGACAGGATCAGCGCCGGCGGCAGGTTCTTCAGCCGGCTCGACTGCAGCGGCGACGCGTACGGATGGGCGCGGTCGGCGGCGTTCGGCAGATAACCCCGGTAGGCTTCGGCGCACACGGCGGTCACTTTTTCGCGGTCCGGGCACAGGGTCATCTGGCGCATCGAGCAGGTGGTCAGGCCGGGATCGAGCATCGGCATGATCAGGAGCTGGCCGGCCAGGGCCGGGCCGCCGCGGTCGCGCGACATCAGGCCGCACACCGCCGCCAGGTTGGCGCCCGCCTCGATGCCGGACACCACCAGCTGCTTGCCGGTCCAGCCGAGCTTGGTCTTGTGCTTCCTGGCCCACAGCAGCACCGCATGCGCATCTTCCACTGCGGCCGGGAAGGGGCTCACGGTGGCCAGCGTATAGCGCGAAGCCAGCACCAGCGGCTGGTGGTCGCTCTCGGCCAGCATGCGCAGGAACTCGTCCGCATCGTCCATGTCGTCGGCGATGAAGCCGCCGCCGTGGAAGAACACCACCAGCGTGTCGCGCTTGGAGGCGGGCCCCGCCACATAGAGGCGCGCGCCGAGCGGACCGGTGGCGCCGCCGACTTCGAGTTCGCGCACCTTCAGGGCCAGCTTGTCCGGCACCGCGCTCATCGGGCCGCCTCTTGTTCACCAAGTTGAACAATGTTTTGCTGTCCGGCGCATTCGCCGGCGCAGGCCATCTGCACCTGGGCGGTCAGCGCATGCAGGCCACGGGCTTCCAGGCCGGCGGCGCGCGAGTAGGCGTCGGTGCCCAGCAGGCCCGCCAGCGCGATGCCGCTGACAGCGACTGCGACCGTGGTGAAGATTCCGTCCCGAATGCTCATGACCAGCTCCGTAAAAGACTGCATATTTATTTGTTGCGATGCACACATAATAGACATCATCTACAATCGGATAAAGATGGCAATCCCGAATTGATTGTTCGGATTGTTGAACAATGACACCGTTCTGTCATCCGGAGGACGAGAATGAACAAGTTACAGGCCATGGAAGTCTTCGTGCAGGTGGTCGACTGCGGCAGCTTTACCAAGGCCGCCGATGCCCTGCAGCTGCCCAAGGCGACCGTCTCGACCCTGGTGCAGTCGCTCGAGACCACGCTCTCGGCCAAGCTGCTGCACCGCACGACCCGCCAGGTGACGGTGACGTCGGACGGCGCAGCCTATTATGAACGCTGCGTGCGCATCCTGTCGGACGTGCGCGACGCCGAGGAATCGCTGTCGCGCCACCGTCTCAGCCCGAGCGGACGGCTGCGGGTCGATGCGCCCACCGGCCTGTCCTCCGAGATCCTGGTGCCCGCCCTGCCCGATTTCTTCGCGCGCTACCCCGACATCACCATCGAACTGGGCAGCAGCGACCGTCCGGTCGACCTGGTCGAGGAAGGCGTGGACTGCGCCGTGCGCGGCGGCGAGCTGGTGGACCTGAGCCTGATCGCGCGCCGGGTCGGCGTGGTGAACTTCGTCACCTGCGCGGCGCCCTCCTACATCGAGCGCTTCGGCATGCCGCAACATCCGCGCGACCTGGAACGCCACCGCTGCGTGAACTACTTCTCGGCCAAGACCGGCAAGATCTACAACTGGGACTTCACCCGCGACGGCGAACGCATCGAGCTGGCGCTGCCGGGCGTGATCGCGCTGAACGACTCCAACGCCTACATCGAGGCCGGGCTGTCGGGCCTGGGCATCATCTTCATGGCCGACTACCTGCTGACCGGGCACCTGGCCACGGGCCGCGCGGTGCGCCTGCTGCCGGAATGGCGTTCCGACCCGCTGCCGGTCCACATCGTGTATCCGCAGAACCGCCACCTGTCGGCCAAGGTGCGGGTGTTCGTGGAATGGGTGTCCGAGCTGTTCGCCAACAATCCGCACCTGCGCGTGCAGCCGGCCGACAGCGCGCTGACTCCGCCGGCCCTGCCGCCGGATGCTTTCCGGCTGGGGCAGTCGGTGTAGAATCGGCGCATAACAACACGCATCACAACCGATTCCGGAGACACCATGGAACATGCCTCGCAACCGCGCCAGATCGACATCCTGCTGGCGAAGTATGCGGAAAGCCACCAGAACCCGACCAACGAGCTGATTCACTTCGTCTGCATCCCGGCGATCGTCTTCAGCCTGCTGGGCATCCTGTGGGCGATCCATCCGGTGGCGGCCCTGGCCGTGGTGCTGGGGTCGATGGTCTACTACCTCAAGCTGTCGCGCCCCTTCGCCATGGGCATGGGTGCGATGAGCCTCCTCATGCTGGCGCTGCTGGCGCTGCTGCCCGGGATGACCGTGCTGCCGGTGTCGATCGCGGTCTTCGTCGTGGCCTGGATCGGGCAGTTCATCGGCCACAAGATCGAAGGGAAGAAGCCCTCGTTCTTCGATGACCTGCGCTTCCTGCTCATCGGACCGCTGTTCGTCCTGGGCTTCCTGTATCGCCGCATGCACCTGGCCTACTGAAGCATCCGCGCCACACCTCGCCGGTAGCGGTGTTGCCGCCCCAACGAGGTGCATGCGAGAAAGCCGCGGAGCACGTATACTTCCGCGAATGCCTTCTTCCGTCCTGTTCACCGTCGCCTGCCTGATCTGGGGCTCCACCTTCTGGGCCATCACCTTGCAGCTGGGGCACGTCGCTCCGTCCGTCTCGGTCGCCTACCGGTTCTTCCTTGCCGCCGCCGCGCTGTTCGCCGTCTGCATCGTGCGCCGCGACCGCCTGCTGCTGCCCTGGCGCACCCAGGGCTGGATGGCGCTGCAGGGCTTCCTGACCTTCGGCATTTCCTACGTCTGTACTTACGAATCCGAGCTGCACGTGGTCTCCGGCCTGGTGGCCGTGATGTTCGCGCTGATGGTGTTCTGGACGCCGATGTGGAGCCGCATCTTCTTCGGCACCGGCATCGGCCGCCGCACCCTGGCCTGCGGCCTGGCCGCGACCGCGGGCGTGGCCTTGCTGTTCTATCGTTCGATCGCCGACGCCTGGCGCGACCTGCAATCCGGCGGCGGCGGCGAATTCCTGGCCGGCGTGATCCTGGCCCTGGCCGCCACCCTGGCCAGTTCGGCCGGCAGCATCGTGGTCGGCAAGGTCAAGGAACAGTGCGCGAACCTGCCGCTGTCCATGGCCTGGTCCATGCTGTGGGGCGCGTCGATGGTCGCCGTCTGGTGCGTCGTCAACGGCGACGCCTTCGTGCTGCCCACCGCGCCCAGCTACTGGATGGGCCTCGTCTACCTGTCCCTCTTCGGCTCGGTGATCGCCTTCTTCGCCTACTTCACCCTGATCGGCCGCATCGGGCCGCAAAAGACCGTGTACATCGGCGTGGTCACGCCGGTGCTGTCGGTGCTGCTCTCGATCCAGCTCGAAGGCTACCGTCCCGGCCCGGTCGAATTCCTCGGCATGATCGTCTGCCTGGCCAGCGTGGCCTGGGCCCTGCGCGCACCCGCAGCCAAACCGGTGCAATCCGCTAACCTGAACAACGCAATCGAAACCCCATGAGCATTGATACCGTCTTTTCCATCCGCCCCGCCCAGCCTTCGGACGTCGCCCACATCCACGGCATGATCGTGGAGCTGGCCGTGTTCGAGAAACTCGAGCACCTGGTGGTCGCCACCGAAGCCATGCTGCACGACGGCCTGTTCGGCGCGCGTCCGTCCTGCGAGGCCATCATCGGCGAAGAGAACGGGAAAGTGGTGGCCTTCGCGCTGTTCTTCCATAACTTCTCGACCTTCCTGACCAGGAAGGGCCTGTACCTGGAAGACCTGTACGTGCTCCAGTCGCACCGCGGCAAGGGCTACGGCACGCAGATGCTCAAGCGCCTGGCGCAAATCGCCGTGGAGCGCAACTGCGGCCGCTTCGAATGGTCGGTGCTGGACTGGAACGAACCTGCGATCCAGTTCTACCAGGCGATGGGCGCCGACATCCTGCCGGACTGGCGCATCTGCCGCGTCACCGGCGACACCCTCACCGCCCTGGCCGAGCGCCGCTAAACGCATAGCCAGGAATAAACGCGACAAAGAAAAACCCACGGGGCCGTCGGCGCCGTGGGCGAACCCATTTTTGGCAAAATGGGGAGGGGAGATGGGGATCACTGAATACACTATAGGCGTGCATCCTTAACGATCCATTAAGCTTTACATTTGCTTACCGCTGTATTGACCGTTTAGGTAATCATTACCCAGGCGGAAATGCCTGCCTTGAGCGTGATCAAGCAAGCATTCTTAAAAATGGGGAATGTGATGCGGGGTGGACGGAAATCGTCCACCCGGATCTCAGGAACGCAGGGCGCCGGCCTTGCAGACTGCCTTGCAGGGATTGAATCCGATCGCATAGGCCAGGTCGGCGGGACGTGCGATATCCCACAGGGCCAGGTCGGCCTGCTTGCCGACTTCCAGCGTGCCGATCTCGTTCTGCAATCCGAGCGCACGGGCCGCATTGGCCGTCGTGCCAAGCAGCGCTTCCTGCGGCGTCAGGCGCCACAGGGTGCACGCCATGTTCATTGCCAGCAGCAGGGAGGTCATGGGCGAGGTGCCGGGATTGCAGTCCGTCGACACCGCCATCGGCACGCCGGCTTCGCGCAATGCGGCCACCGGCGGCTGCACGGTCTCGCGCAGGAAGTAATACGCGCCCGGCAGCAGCACGGCCACCGTTCCCGCGTCCGCCATTGCGGCGATCCCTTCCGGCGACAGGTATTCGAGGTGGTCGGCCGACAGCCCGCCGAAGCGCGCCACCAGCGCGGCGCCCTGCTGGTCCGACAGCTGCTCGGCATGCAATTTCACCGGCAGGCCGAGCTTGCGCGCGGCCGCGAAAATCCGCCCGGTCTGCGCATTGCTGAAGCCGATCCGCTCGCAGAAGGCGTCCACCGCATCGACCAGGCCTTGTTCGGCCAGCCGGGGCAGCATGCGCTCGCAGACTTCCGTCACGTAATCGTCCGCGCGGCCCGCGAATTCCGGCGGCAGCGCGTGCGCGCCCAGGAAGGTGGTCGCCACCCGCACCGGGAGCAGCTCGCCGATGCGGCGCGCGGCTTGCAGCATGCGCGCTTCGGATTCCAGCTCCAGGCCGTAGCCGGACTTGATCTCCAGCGTGGTCACGCCCTCGCGCAACATGGCTTGCACGCGCGGCAGGCTGGCCGCCACCAGCGCGTCGACATCGGCCTCGCGCGTGGCGCGCACCGTGGACATGATGCCCCCGCCCTGGCGCGCGATGTCTTCGTAGGTGGCGCCGTTCAGGCGCGCTTCCCATTCGTTGCTGCGGTTGCCGGCATGGACGATGTGGGTGTGGCAGTCGACCAGCCCCGGCGTCATCCAGGCGCCGCCGCAGTCGTGCTCCCGCGTCGCCTGGGGCGCCTGGGCGCGCGGCCCGATCCAGGCGATGCGCCCGTCCTTCACCGCCAGCGCGGCATCGGGCTGTTCTCCGTAGCCGCCCACCATCGTCGCCAGGCTGACGTTGGTGAACAGCAGGTCCATCTTATTCATACCGCTCCTCGTCGTCCTCGTCGGAGTGGTAATACACGTCGACGATGAAGATGGTCGCCTGCCCCGCTTCCAGGTTCCAGGTCTTGTCCGGGTCCAGCACCACGGCGTCGTAGCGCACCAGGCCGATGCGCTCGTCGTCGTTGGACAACTCCAGGCTGTCGCCCTCGGCCAGGAACAGCACGGTCACGTCGGCGCGCGTCACGAAGCGCGAATCGCCGCTCAGGCGGCGGCGTCCGAACTGGTGGTAGCAACGCTCGCTGCGCGTCATGACGTTGAAGTCCGTCGTCACGCCGCGGCTGAGCTTGGCGAAGACCTCGGAGCTGCCGTCGAACTGGGCCACCGGCTCGGCTTCGCAGATCAGGGTCGGCTCGCCGTCGATCTGCAGGGTCATGCCGTGGCCCTCGACCAGGGCCAGGGTGCGGTCCACGCCGGGGAACTGCGAAAACGCGCCGTCTTCGGCGATGGTCGCCAGGCTGACGCGCCAGTCGAAGTTCTCGAAGCCCGCATCCGGCGGCCCGATCGCGATCTCGATGGTGCTGCCGCCGCCGTTCTTCCACGGCACCGGCGACAGCCCTGCAAACGGAATCAAGACGGTCATTGGCTCCCCTCCCGCAACTGTTTGACAGCTAAGCGATAGCGCTGCGCGATCGCATCCTGCGCCATGTGGCGCCCGCCCTGCACCACCCAGCGCCCGCCGCACAGCACGTCGCGCACCAGGTTGTCGTTACCGCAGAACAGGAAGCGCCCGAGTACGTCCGCATCCTGCACGCCGTCCAGGTTCGGATGGCTGCCGTCGAGCACGAGCAGGTCGGCGCGCCTGCCCTCTTCCAGGGCGCCCACGCGCCGTCCGGCTGCCTTGGCGCCGCCCTGCAATGCAGCTTGCCACAGGAATTCGCCCACGTCGCGCTGCTGTTGGGTGACGGCGACGTTGCGGCGCTGGTGCACCAGGCGCTGGCCGTATTCCAGCCAGCGCAGTTCTTCCACCGGGCTTTGCGACACGTGGCTGTCGCTGCCCACGCCAAAACGCCCGCCGGCCGCGATGAAGGGCGCCAGCGGGAACAGGCCGTCGCCCAGGTTCGCCTCGGTGGTCGGGCACAGGCCGGCGATGGCGCCGCTGCGCGCCAGGGCCTGCACCTCGCCGTCGTTCAGGTGGGTGGCGTGCACCAGGCACCAGCGCGCGTCGAGCGCGACCTGGTCCATCAGGTATTCGACCGGGCGCTTGCCCGCATAAGCCAGGCATTGCTCCACCTCGCCCTGCTGCTCGGCGATGTGGATATGCAGCGGACGGTCCTTGGGCAGCGCCGCCGCCAGTTCGCGCACCTGGGCGATGGAAGCCGCGCGCAGCGAATGCGGCGCGGCGCCGACTTCGACCTGGCCGTTGCGCAGCGGCTCCAGCGCGTCGACGATGCCGAGCACGTCGTCCACGCCGGTGCGGAAGCGTCCCTGGGCAGGCGCCAGGGGCTTCTCGCCGAAGCCGGCATGGCTGTACAGAACCGGCAGCAAGGTCAATCCCATGCCCGAGGCCTGGGCGCCCGCGGCGACGCGCTCGGCGGTCTCCGCCACGCGCGCGTAGGATTGGCCGTCCGGGGCCCGCTGAAGGTAGTGGAATTCGCACACCGAGGTGTAGCCGTGGCGCAGGCATTCGACGAAGAGCTGGGCGGCGATGGCCTCGATCTGCTCCGGCGTGATGCTGGCGGCGAAGCGGTACATCAGGTCGCGCCAGGTCCAGAAGCTGTCAGGGCCGTCGCCGGCGCGCTCGGTCAGCCCGCCCAGCGCGCGCTGGAAGGCGTGCGAGTGCAGGTTGACCATCCCCGGCAGCACGTAGTCGGCGCGGGCCACGCCCAGGGGCGCGGGCGAGTCGGGATTGACTCGCGTCAGGTCGCCGTGGATGTCCCACTCGACCAGCACGTCGCGCCGCCAGCCTTCGGGCAGCAGCGCGTGGCGGGCAAATAGCGCTCTCATTGCTTCACCCAGTCCACCGCGCCCTGGATCATGGCGCGCAGCAGGGGCTGCACCTCGCCCGCCACGTCCGGGCGGTATGCGAAGGGCGGCGCTTCGTCCATGTACAGGCACTGGCACATTTCGAGCTGGATGGCGTGCACGTTCTCCTGCGGCTGGCCGTAGTGGCGGGTGATGTGGCCGCCCTTGAAGCGGCCATTCACCGCGATGCTGAAGCGGTCCTGGGCGCGCGCCACGTCCACCACGGCGTCTTCCAGTCCCCTGGCGCAGGACTTGCCGTCGGCGGTGCCGAAGTTCAGGTCCGGCAGCTTGCCTTCGAAGAAGCGCGGCACCCTCGATGCGATCGAATGCGCGTCCCACAGCACCACGCCGCCGAATTCGGCCTTCAGCCGGTCCAGCTCCGCGCGCAGTTGATTGTGATACGGGCGCCAGTAGGTTTCCAGGCGCCGCCGCACTTCGGCTTCGTCGGGCTCCTGCCCTTCCCGGTAGAGCTTTTCGTCGCCGAAGGTGTCGACCGGGCACAGGCCGGTGGTGCTCATGCCCGGATACAGGTTGGTGTTTTCCGGAGGCCGGTTCAGGTCGATCAGGTAGCGCGACCAGCGCGCCGACAGCACCGACACGCCCATCTCCTCGAGGAAGCCGTACAGCTCCGGCAAATGCCAGTCGGTGTCGGCGCGCGCCTGCGCGCAGGGCGCGAGCCGCGCCGCGACCTCGTCGGGGATGTCGGTGCCCACGTGGGGCATCGACACCAGCATGGGGACCCTACCTGCCTTGAACCGGAACTCCATTACGACTCCTGTTGTTGTGGATTACGGGTGCAGCACCGTAAACAGCTCCTTGCACGACGCCGACAGCTCGCCGCTGACGACCATCTTGCGCGCGGCCTCGATGTCCGGCGCGAAGAAGCGGTCGGCATCGTAGGGCGCCACGCGCTGGCGCAGCGCGGCGTGGACCTGCTCCAGGATGGCGGAGCTGGCCAGCGGACGGTGGAATTCAATGCCCTGGGCCGCCGCCAGCAGTTCGATCGCCACGATAACAGACGTATTGTGCGCCATCTGGTCGAGACGGCGCGCCGCGAATGTCGCCATGCTGACGTGGTCTTCCTGGTTGGCCGACGTCGGCAGGCTGTCGACGCTGGCCGGGTGGGCGTGCGACTTGTTTTCGGAGGCCAGCGCGGCTGCCGTCACGTGGGCGATCATGAAGCCCGAGTTCAGGCCCGGCTCGCGCACCAGGAAGGCCGGCAGGCCGGACAGGTTGGCGTCGATCAGCAGCGCGATGCGGCGCTCTGCCAGCGCGCCGATCTCGGCGATCGCCAGCGCCAGGGTGTCGGCGGCGAAGGCCACCGGCTCGGCGTGGAAATTCCCGCCGGAAATAATTTCGCCACCTTCGAACAGCAGCGGGTTGTCGGTGACGGCGTTGGCCTCGATCAGCAGGGTGCGGCCGGCGTTGGCGATCAGGTCCATCACGGCGCCCATCACCTGCGGCTGGCAGCGCAGGCTGTACGGGTCCTGCACGCGCTCGTCG
Organism: uncultured Massilia sp.; assembly: GCA_946886065.1. The sequence goes on from CAMPHU010000004.1 coordinate 28,780, forward strand.
CCCACCAGGTGCGAGGCGCGGATGGCGCTGCCCGCCACCAGCTGGCGGTAGATGTTGGCGGCCGCGATCTGGCCCGGCTGGCCGCGCACCGCGTGGATGCGCGGGTCGAAGGGCGCGTCCGAACCGCGGGCGGCGTCCACCGACAGCGCGCCGGTGACCATGCCCGCTTCCAGCAGGCGCTCGGCCATGAACAGGCCATGCAGGGCCAGCGCGGTCGAGACCTGGGTGCCGTTGATCAGGGCCAGGCCCTCCTTCGCTTCCAGTTCGATCTGTTCGATGCCGGCGGCGCGCAAAGCGTCGCTGGCGTCGACCAGCTCCCCTTTCACGCGCACCTGGCCCACGCCCAGCATCGGCAGGGTCATGTGGGCCAGCGGCGCCAGGTCGCCCGAGGCGCCGACCGAACCCTGGGAAGGAATCGCCGGCATGATGCCCGCGTTGTACATGGCGATCAGGGTTTCGATGATCACCGGGCGCACGCCCGAGTAGCCGCGCGCCAGGCTGCCGATCTTGGTCAGCAGGATCAGGCGGACGGTGGTGTCCGACAGCAGTTCGCCGGTGCCGACCGCGTGCGACAGGATCAGGTTGCGCTGCAGGGTCGCCAGCTGGTCGTGCGGGATGTGGGCCTTGGCCAGGATGCCGAAGCCGGTGTTGATGCCGTAGGCCGGGTCGCCCTTGGCGACGATGGCCTTGACGGTTTCGGCCGAGGCCTTGATCGCGGTCCAGGCGTCGTCCGCCAGGGTGAGCGGCACGTGGGCGGCCCAGACGGCGCGCAGGTCGGCCAAGGCCAGCTGGCCCGGTTGCAGGGTGAGTGCGTGATGGTGGTTCATGGTAAAGCCTTACTTGATCATCGGGAGGTTCAGGCCATTGCGCTTGGCCGTGTCGATTGCGCTTTCGTAGCCGGCATCGGCGTGGCGCATCACGCCCGAGCCGCTGTCGTTCACCAGCACGCGCGCCAGGCGCTTGGCGGCGGCCTCGGTGCCGTCGGCCACGATCACCACGCCCGAGTGCTGCGAATAGCCCATGCCCACGCCGCCGCCGTGGTGCAGCGACACCCAGGTGGCGCCGCCGGCGGTGTTCAGCATGGCGTTCAGGAGCGGCCAGTCGGACACCGCGTCGGTGCCGTCGCGCATCGCTTCGGTTTCGCGGTTGGGGCTGGCGACCGAGCCGGTGTCCAGGTGGTCGCGGCCGATCACGATCGGCGCCTTCAGTTCGCCGGTGCGGACCATTTCGTTGAAGGCCAGGCCGGCCAGGTGGCGCTCGCCCAGGCCCAGCCAGCAGATGCGCGCCGGCAGGCCCTGGAAGGCGATGCGCTCGCGCGCCATGTCGAGCCAGCGGTGCACGCGCGCGTGCTGCGGGAACAGTTCCTTGATCTTGGCGTCGGTTTTATAGATGTCTTCCGGATCGCCCGACAGCGCCACCCAGCGGAACGGGCCGCGGCCTTCGCAGAACTGGGGACGGATGTAGGCCGGCACGAAGCCCGGGAAGGCGAAGGCATCTTCGACGCCCTCGTCCTTGGCCACCTGGCGGATGTTGTTGCCGTAGTCCACCGCGTAGGAACCCATGGCCTTGAAGTCGAGGATGGCGCGTACGTGGATGGCGCAGGATTTCGCGGCGGCGGCCTTCAGGCGCGCGTGCTGGGACGGGTCTTGCTGGGCGGCCTTCCACTCTTCCACGGTCCAGCCGATCGGCAGGTAGCCGTTGATCAGGTCGTGGGCCGAGGTCTGGTCGGTGACCAGGTCGGGCACCAGGCCACCGTCGCGGGCACGCTGCACCAGCTCCGGCAGGATCTCGGCGGCATTGCCCAGCAGGCCGATCGAGACCGCTTCGCGGCGTCCGGTGTATTCCTTGATCATGGCCAGGGCTTCGTCGATGTCCCTGGCCTGCTTGTCGAGGTAGCGGGTGCGCAGGCGGAAATCGATGCTGGTCTGCTGGCATTCGATGTTCAGCGAGACCGCGCCGGCGAAGGTCGCGGCCAGCGGCTGGGCGCCGCCCATGCCGCCCAGGCCGGCGGTCAGGATCCAGCGGCCGGCCATGTCGCCGCCGAAGTGCTGGCGGCCGGCTTCGGCGAAGGTCTCGTAGGTGCCCTGGACGATGCCCTGGGTGCCGATGTAGATCCAGCTGCCGGCGGTCATCTGGCCGTACATGAACAGGCCCTTGCGGTCCAGTTCATTGAAGTGTTCCCAGGTGGCCCATTTCGGCACCAGGTTGGAGTTCGCCAGCAGCACGCGCGGGGCGTCCGGGTGGGTCTGGAACACGCCGACCGGCTTGCCGGACTGGATCAGGAGGGTCTGGTCGTCTTCCAGCGCGCGCAGGGAGGCGAGGATCTGGTCGTAGCACTCCCAGTTGCGGGCCGCGCGGCCGATGCCGCCGTAGACCACCAGGCTTTGCGGGTTTTCCGCGACCTCGGCGTCGAGGTTGTTCTGGATCATGCGGTAGGCGGCTTCGGTGAGCCAGCTCTTGCAAGCCAGTTCGGTGCCGCGCGGGGCGCGGATCACGCGGGACGGGTCGACGCGGGGGTCGTCGAGGCGGTTCGATTCAGTGGTCATGGCGGCTCCTTCGTGAAAGGTCGGGGCGTGCGTGGGGGCACGCTAGGTGCTGCACTGAAGTCTAGGTTGTCTATACAACTAAGTCAAATCATTTTGGCAGCTTGCTTTTTTTGCCAGAAGCTGACTGTGCGGTGTGCTTGCAAACTTGGATCCCCGCCAAGGAGGACGCCGAGTCCGGGGATGACGTGCAAAGAGCGCACCCGAAATTGCGGTATCTAATCTCTCGCTCCATAAACCAACGTCATCCCCGCGAAGGCGGGGACCCAAGTTCGCCGCGCGCCGCCAGCTTATTTTTTGAACACCTGCTTCCCCGCCACCCAGGTTTCCAGCACACCCGTCTTATGGATGTCATAGGTAGGCATCCTGAACAAATCCCGGTCGATCACGATAAAGTCCGCCTGCTTCCCCGCCTCCAGCGACCCCAGCGTATTCTCCTGGTGCCCCGCATACGCCGCATCCAGGGTGAAGCACCTGAACGCCTCCTTGAGCGACATCGCCTGGTTCGGATACCACCCGGCCACCGGCTGCCCCTGTGCATCCTGGCGCGTCACGGCCGCATGGATGCCGAAGAAGGGATTCGGCGCCTCCACCGGGAAATCCGACCCGCAGGCGATCCTCGACCCCTGGTGCAGGAAGCTGCGCCACGCATACGCCCCCTTGATGCGCTCCGGCCCCACGCGGGTCTCGGCCATGTTCTTGTCCGAGGTCGCATGCGTCGGCTGCATCGACGGAATAATGCCCAAGGTCTTGAAGCGCGGGATGTCTTCCAGCGTCACGACCTGTGCGTGCTCGATGCGGTGGCGCGCATTTGCCCCCCCTTTCCCACTTTTCGTCACGCCCAGCTCTTTCTTGTAGATGTCCAGGATCTGGCGATTGCCCGCATCGCCGATGGCGTGCACGTTGACCTGGTAGCCCTTGCGCATGGCCTTGGCCATCTTCGCATCCATCTGCGCCATGTTAAAGAACAGCAGCCCGTGCGAATGCGGCTCGTCGCTGTATGGCTTGATCAGGGCCGCGCCGCGGCTGCCCAGCGCGCCGTCCGAATACAGCTTCACCGAACGCAGCGCATACATGCCCTTGCCGTACTCTTTCAAAGGCCCGTTCTTCGACAACTCGTCGAAATCCTTGTCGGTGCCGCCGATCATGGCGTACACGCGCGCCGTCAGCTTGCCCTGGTCGGCATAGGCACGGTACAGGCGGTCTTCGCCCACGCCGATGCCGGCATCGTGGACGCTGGTCAGGCCCACGCGTGCGATCTCCTGCAGCGCGCGGTCCAGCATCACGCGGCCTTCGGCCTCGGTCTGCTGCGGCAGCACCTTGGCCACGAGTTCCTGGGCCGCGTCGACCAGCACGCCGGTGGCTTCGCCGTTCGCATCGCGCACGATCTTGCCGCCCACCGGATCGGGCGTGGTTTTGGTGATGCCGGCCAGCGCCAGCGCGCGGCGGTTGGCCCAGCCGGCATGGCCGTCGACCCGCTCCAGCCACACCGGGCGGTCGCTGACGACGGCATCCAGCTCGGCGGCAGTGGGGAAGCGGCCCAGCTTCCAGTTCTCCTGGTTCCAGCCGCGGCCGCGGATCCAGGCGTGGTTCGGATTGGCGCGCGCGTAATCGCCGATGAACTTGAGCGCCTGCTCGAGCGAGGTGGTGCTGAACAGGTCGAGCTGGGTCAGCTGCTGGCCCAGGCCGAACACGTGGCCGTGGGCGTCGATCAGGCCCGGCAGCACGGTGCGGCCCTGCATGTCGATGCGGCGCGCGTTCTTCGCCTTGCCCGCCACGTCGGCGCTGCCGCCCACCGCGATGATCCTGCCCTGGTCGTCGAAAGCCATTGCGGTGAACTGCACCAGGTCGCCCTTGGCGTTCAGGGTATAGCCGTTGGCGTTGTCGATGACGGTGTCGGCCATGGCCGGCAGGCTGCCGAGGGCAGCGAGGACGAGCAAGGAAATCTGGCGGATGCGCATGCTTTTTCTTCTCCGTGAAATAGGTATACCGCGCCTCGTGGGCACGGTACGGAGAAGTATATGGCAAAGCTAGGCCGCGTCGTGAAAGATGATGCCCAAAGTATGGCGGCTGCCGCGCCGCAGCCGGCTCACGCCGTGGCGCATGGCCACGCGGTAGATACCGCGCATGCCCTGGACCGGGCGATGGTTGACCGGGAAGACCACGGCATCGCCCTGCCTGAGCGCCACGACCTCGGCGCGCGACTGCATGCGCGGGCGCTGCTCCGTCAATACGAACTCGCCGCCATCGAAGTCTTCACCCGGCTGCGACAGCAGCACCGCCACCTGCAGCGGAAACACGTGCTCGCCGTACAGGTCCTGGTGCAGGCAGTTGTAGTCGCCTTCGCGGTAGCGCAGCAGCAGCGGGGTCGGACGCAGCTGGCCGGCGCCGTGGCAGCGCGCCAGGAAGTCCTCGTGCGCTTCCGGGAAGCGCACCTCCAGCCCGAGCGCTGCCTGCCAGCGGTTGGCGATGCGCGCCAGCGGCGGATACAGCTGCGTGCGCAGCCAGCCCAGCGCTCCCGGCAGCGGGTACGCGAAGTACTGGTACTCGCCGCGTCCGAAGCCGTGGCGCTCCATCACCACCCGGCTGCGGAACTGGCCGGCGCCATCGTACAGCGCCGCATACCAGCCGCATTCGTCGCCCGAGAGCAGGCCGGGAATGAGGGCGCAGCCGTGGTCGTCGAGCTGCGCGGCGACGCCATCCCAATCCACCTGCATCATTGGCCCGCCTCGCGATCCAGCAGGACGCGCTTGCGCTCGATGCCCCAGCGGTAGCCGGACAGCGAACCGTCGGTGCGCACCACCCGGTGGCAGGGAATCGCCACCGCCACCGGGTTGGCGGCGCAAGCCCCGGCCACGGCGCGCGCGCCGTCCTTCAGGCCCACGCGCTCGGCCAGTTCGGCATAGCTGACGGTCCGGCCGGGCGGAATCTCGCGCAGCGCCTGCCACACGCGCTGCTGGAAGGCGGTGCCGCGCACGTCGAGGGGCAGCTCCAGGCCGACGCGCGGCGCCTCGACCAGGCCGATCACCTGCGCCACGGTCCGCTCGAATCCGGGTTCGGCGCCGATCAGCTCGGCGCGCGGAAAGCGCCCCTGCAGGTCGTGCACCAGGGGCTCGGGTTCGTCGCCGATCAGCACCGCGCAGATGCCGCGCTCCGTCGCCGCCACCAGGATCGCACCCAGCGAGCATTGGGCCACCGCGAAGCGGATGGTCTCGCCCTGCCCGCCCGTCCGGTAGCTGGCGGGCTTCATGCCGAGCAGGCCGCTTGAAGCCGCGTAGAAGCGCCCGCTCGATCCGAAGCCGGCGTCGTAGATGGCGTCGGTGACGCTGGACGCTTCCGGCAGCTGGGCGCGCACCCGCGCCGCGCGCTGGGCCGCCGCATAGGCCTTGGGCGTGATGCCGGTATGGGCCTTGAACACGCGGTGGAAGTGAAAGCGGCTCATGCCGGCCGCCTGCGCCAGGCTGTCGAGATCGGGTTCTTCTTCCGATGCCTCGATCAGGCGGCAGGCGCGCGCCACGGCTTCCGCCTGGCGTTCGGCCAGCGGGGCCTGGTCCGGCTTGCAGCGCAGGCAGGCGCGGAAGCCCGCGGCCTCCGCTTCCGCGCAGCCGGCGTGGAAGGCGACGTTGGCGCGCAGCGCCCCGCGCGAGGGGCAGGACGGGCGGCAGTAGACGCCGGTGCTGCGCACCGAATAGACGAAACGGCCGTCGGCGGCCGGGTCGCGGCGCTGCACGGCGTCCCAGCGGGCTTCGTCCGTATCGAACGCTTGAGTGGGGATGGCGGCGGTCATGGCATGCTCCGGATATCGAATGGCTCCATCCTAGCCCCTGGAGCCCGGGGAGGCACTCCGGGTCTTGCTTTTGAATCCCGGGTAGAATCCCGGGTGACGGCAGCGCCGCCCCGGCCTGTCATTATCGGCTCCCGGGAGAGTAGTTTGGAAGAACAGACCGCGCAAGACAAACCGCCCATTTTCCAGCAGATCAAGGATTACCTGGTGAGCGAGATCGCCGCCGGACGCTGGAAGGAAGGCGACCTCGTGCCCTCCGAGCAGGCCCTGGTGCGCCAGTTCGGCGTATCGCGCATGACCGTCAACCGCGCCGTGCGCGAGCTCACCGCCGAGCAGGTGCTGGTGCGGCGCCAGGGTTCGGGCACCTATGTGGCCCCGCAGAAGTACCAGGCCACCCTGGTCGAGATCCGCAACATCGCCGACGAGATCCGCGAGCGCGGCAAGCTGCACCGCGCCAGCGTGCGCCTGCTGCGCCAGGAGGAAGCCGGCGACGAGCTGGCCGCCGAGTTCGAGCTGGAGCCGGGCGCGCCCCTGTTCCACTCGCTGATCGTGCACTTCGAGAACGACGTGCCGATCCAGCTGGAAGACCGCTGGGTCAACCCGGACTGCGCGCCCGCCTACCTGGAGCAGGACTTCACCGTCATCACCCCGAACGAGCACTTGATGCAGGCCGCGCCGCTGCAGGGCGCCACCTACACCATCGAAGCCCATCCGGCCCAGCCGGACGTGGCCGCGGTGCTGGCGGTGCCGGTGGACAGCTGCTGCCTGGTGCTGCACCGGCGCACCACCTCGGCCGGAAGGGTGGCCTCGGTCGCCACGATGTGGCATCCAGGCCACTTGTCGCGCTTTACCGGCAGCGTTTAACGCCCGATTACGCCCGCTTGCGGCGAAAAAATGCGGTAAGACTGGCCATTTGTTCAAAATCTTGGCCATAATGGCCGTCCTTTCTCACCCGGTACCTTGTCCATGAGCCGAACCGACGCCCTTGCACCGAGCGACGCGCCCAAGCGCGTGCTGGTGCTCGACGACGACCGCTTCATGCTGGGCGTCCTGGAAGAGTTGCTGGGCGAGGTCGGCCGCTACCACGTCGCCACCGAGGCCGACGCCCGGAACGCGCTGGCGCGGCTTGGCGAACACCGGCCCGACGTGGTGATCTGCGACCTGGTGCTACCCGACATGGATGGCATCGAGTTCCTGCAGGCCGCCGTCGGCCAGGGTTTCCGCGGCAAGGTGGTGCTCCTGACCGGCTATGCCGAGCTGTGCGAGCCTGCCAGCGGGCTGGCGCGCGCCCTGGGATTGCAGGTGGCCGGGGCCTTCCGCAAGCCGATCGGCGCCGAGCAATTGCGGCGCGCCGTGGAATGTTGAGATTTTGTACAAACTGATAAACACTTTTTAAAAAAATGGGGTATTATTCGCCTCATTCCCCGCCTGACATCCTCTAGCCGTTTCTCCTTATTGAAATATGCACACAGTGTCTCCACCATTGTGTAGCAGCAATACGGTAATACTAAGCAGTGCACGGCAGCCGGCTGAGACATCGTTCTGTCTCCAGGCGTTAATTGATCCTTACCTCATCTGAGGAAAACATGAGCGAAAACATCAAACATATCAGCGACGCATCCTTCGACACCGACGTGCTCAAGTCCGAGCGCCCGGTCCTGGTGGACTTCTGGGCCGAGTGGTGCGGCCCGTGCAAGATGATTGCACCGATCCTGGAAGAAGTCGCCAAGGAATACGAAGGCAAGGTCACGATTGCCAAGCTGGACGTCGACGCGAACCAGGCCGTGCCGGCCAAGTTCGGCATCCGCGGCATTCCGACGCTGATCCTGTTCAAGAATGGTGTTGCCGCTGCCCAGAAAGTGGGCGCCATGGCCAAAGGCCAGCTGACCGCATTCATCGACAGCAATATTTAAGAAAAAAGAGACAAGCGGCGGCGGCGCGCCCGCGCCACCGTCATCCTGGACGGAAGGACTACCTGGTCCTTCCGGCTTGATTAAACCAGCCACGCAGCTCCCTCCCCTACCTTTATTTCCCATCACGGGACACCCATACAAACATGCATTTATCTGAACTGAAGGCAATGCACGTCTCCGCCCTGCTGGAGATGGCTATCGGCCTCGACATCGACAACGCAGCACGCCTGCGCAAACAGGAATTGATGTTCGCGATCCTGAAGAAGCGCGCAAAAGGCGGCGAACAGATCTTCGGCGACGGCGCGCTAGAGGTGCTGCCGGACGGCTTCGGATTCCTGCGCTCGCCGGACGCGAGCTACATGGCATCGACCGACGACATCTACATCTCGCCGTCGCAGATCCGCCGCTTCAACTTGCATACGGGTGACTCGATCGAAGGGGAAGTGCGTACGCCGAAGGACGGCGAGCGCTACTTTGCACTGGTCAAGGTCGACAAGGTCAACGGCGAATCGCCGGAAGCGTCGAAGCACCGCATCCTGTTCGAGAACCTGACCCCGCTGCACCCGCAGGAGCCGCTGCGCCTGGAGCGCGACATGAACGGCGCCGAGAACATCACCGGCCGCATCGTCGACCTGATCTCGCCGATCGGCAAGGGCCAGCGCGGCCTGCTGGTCGCCTCGCCGAAATCGGGCAAGTCGGTCATGCTGCAGCACATCGCGCACGCCATCACCGCTAACCACCCGGACGTGACCCTGATCGTGCTGCTGATCGACGAGCGTCCCGAGGAAGTGACCGAGATGCAGCGTTCGGTGCGCGGCGAAGTGGTTGCCTCGACCTTCGACGAACCGGCCACCCGCCACGTGCAGGTCGCCGAGATGGTGCTGGAAAAAGCCAAGCGCCTGGTCGAGATGAAGAAGGACGTCGTGATCCTGCTGGACTCGATCACCCGCCTGGCCCGCGCCTACAACACCGTGATCCCGGCATCGGGCAAGGTCCTGACCGGCGGTGTGGACGCCAACGCGCTGCAGCGTCCGAAGCGCTTCTTCGGCGCCGCCCGTAACGTCGAAGAAGGCGGCTCGCTGACCATTGTCGCGACCGCGCTGATCGAAACCGGCTCGCGCATGGACGACGTGATCTACGAAGAATTCAAGGGCACCGGCAACATGGAAGTGCACCTGGAGCGCCGCCTGGCCGAGAAGCGCGTCTACCCGGCGATCAACCTGAACAAGTCGGGTACCCGCCGCGAAGAGCTGCTGATCAAGCCGGACCAGCTGCAAAAAATCTGGATCCTGCGCAAGCTGCTGTACTCGATGGACGAGATCGAGGCGATGGAGTTCATCCTCGACAAGATGCGCGCGACCAAGAACAATGTCGAGTTCTTCGACATGATGCGCCGCGGCGGTTAAATGCCGGCGTAGCGATCGCGTGAGGGCGGCCCGGGGCCGCCCTTTTCATTTGTGCGCGACTGAAGAATGCGCCGCGGCGGCAAACCTGGATCCCGGCCTGGCGTCGGGCACCCTGCCTTGCCGAAGATCTGAAGGATGGACAGCTGTCGTGGAAATCGGTGCGGTACGGCCGCTCTGGGCGACATTTACCCTGCAACCGGCCGCGCGCTTAGCCAAGCTGCTCTCCGCCACCGAGATGCGTCAGCAGATTCCTCATCGGTGCAGACAGCGTGTGCCATTGCTTGAAACAGAGACAGAGCTGTCTGCTGGCCCAGCCATCGCTGATCGCAAGGGTCGCGACCGGGTAGCTGCGTCGAAAGCGCTTTGCGACCCCTTCAGGGATGATCGCCACGCCTACCCCCTGCGACACCATCTGGCACGCCCCCTCGAAGCTCTTCATGCGGATTCGGAATGCCAAGGTCTTGCGCAGATCCGCAGCGCGCTCGTCGAGATGCTCCTGGAGCGCACTGCCGGCCTCCAGTCCAACGAACTGCTCACCTGTAAGGTCCGCAAAGCGGACCGTCTTCGATCCAGCGAGCCGGTGCGCAGCGGGAACAATCAGGACCAGATGGTCGTTGATGACCGGCTGGATAACGAGGCCTGAAGCGGGTACTGCATCCGAAACGACACCGGCCTCGGCCAACCCTGCGCCAATCATCTTGACGATTTCGGAACTCGTACGCTCTCTTAGATCAATGTTCAAGCGCGGACGCTGCGCTAGCCACGGCGCAAGCCTGTGCGGCAGAAAACTGGTCAACGCTGCCGTATTCGCATACAACAGCAACGTACCTCGTGCGCCGGCGCCGAATTCACGTAGCTCTCCCTGCAAGAGGCTGTGCTGTCTGAGTATCAGACGGGCATGATGCGCTAGCGCTTCTCCAGCCTCGGTGGTCACCACCCCCGTGCGGCTTCTATCAAGCAGAGCGACGCCGGCGTCCAGTTCGATGTTAGTGATGCGCTCGCTTGCCGACGCCAATGCGAGATTCGCCTGGCGGGCCCCGGCGGTAATGCTGCCCGCATCGACCACGCAAAGGAATAAACGCAGGTCCGTGATATCGAATCTCATACCCCCTCCAACAACCCAGCTCCTTCGGCAAATCCGAAGGTGCCATCGGGAAAGCCGCATTGTGCCAGCTTCTGCCTGGGTATGTAATACGCGTCATGAACACGCTCACCATCGAATTGATCTGCCTGCTCTTTGCCACGTTTCTCGGCGCCGGTGTCGTCAAAGGCGTCACCGGCATGGGCCTACCTACAGTTGCCATGGGCGTGCTTGGGGCGACCATGTCACCCCTGACAGCGGCAGCGCTGTTGATCATTCCCTCGTTCGTGACCAACGTCTGGCAAATGCTGGCTGGCCGGGAAACATGGCGCCTCATGCGACGCTTGTGGGCAATGATGCTCTGTATCGTGATCGGCACCTTTCTGGGGACGCGCCTGCTGGTCATTGTCGATCCCTCCTGGTCGGGACGTGCGCTCGGACTGGCCTTGATCGCCTATGCGGCCTACGCATTCTGCTTGCCGACGCTCTCGGTCCCGGAACGACTCGAACCCAGGCTGTCGCCCCTCATCGGCATGGTGACCGGGTTGCTGACTGGCGCGACAGGAATCTTCACTATTCCTGCCGTGCCTTATGTGCAGTCATTGGGTCTTCAGAAAGACGAACTCGTACAAGCCCTGGGCCTGTCATTTACCGTTTCCACGATCGCGCTCGCAGGCGGGCTGTTCGTTCAAGGCGCATTCCGGCTCGACGAGCTCGGGCTGTCGCTGATGGCTGTCCTTCCCGCTCTCGCCGGGATGTGGCTGGGCTCGATCGTGCGGCACAAGATCAGCCCGAAAACCTTCCGCTGCTGCTTTTTGCTCTTCCTCGTGATCCTGGGGATCGAACTGACGCTACGTTCCTTTTCATGACGCCTGGCGCCTGATTGCGCGTTTCGGGCTTGGTTCAAAAACTGGGATCGCGCGCATGGACACATTGATTCTGGTTTTTTTTGCGGGGATGCTAGCTGGCGCCATGAACGCGCTGGCGGGTGGCGGCTCACTCGTCGGCTTGCCGGTTCTGATCGCTGCGGGCGTACCGCCGATGGAGGCGAATGCGTCCAGTACGGTCGCCCTGTTTCCAGGTGGGCTGGTCAGTGCGTGGGTCTATCGCGAAGGATTAGCATCGATTGGCAAGGCGCCATTGGGCGCCCTCCTGGTGTCGACCTTGTGCGGCGGCTGGGTCGGAGCGATCTTTTTTCTGTGGAAGCCGTCTGCAATGTCGACGGTCGTGCTGCCATGGCTCCTGCTTCTGGCGTTCGTTGCGCTTGCGTTCGGAAGACGTCTCAACCAAGCACTGCGCGCACGCTGGAATGTTCACGCGTATGCGGTTCTGGCTACCCAATTCGCGCTTGGCGCCTACGGCGGCTATTTTAGTGGCGCGGTCGGAATTCTGATGATTGCTGTCTGGGGACTGCTCGACAACCATGATCTGAAGCACCTTAGCTCGCCGCGCACGCTCTTGGCAAGCGCGGCAAATGTGGCGGTGGTGCTCGCGTTGATCGGGACCAGCGCGGTGCACTGGCCCGTAACACTGACCATGCTGGTCGGTGCGATTATTGGCGGATACGGTGGCGCGCATATCGGACGATGCGCGCGACCCGGCGTTGTCCATGCCATCACGATGCTCGGCGCCTTCTGCGTCACACTGGCATTCTTCGTCAATACCTATGTTCCCGCACTGCTGCGCCACTGATTGAAGGTAGCCCCCCGGATTGTGTCGGCTTGCTTCCCGCAACAGTCGCAATAGCCTGCCGGCTCCTTCCAGAAATTCGCCCGTACGATATCTGCGCTATGCATGGATATTCCCTATTGATCAGGTTGCGCGAACGTCCTCTTAAAACGGCCTTTAAGGCGCTTCCTCAAGCGAGGAGTGGCCAGGAGACCCCTGAAAACACGCCGATCCGGCGTTTTTACACAGCCTCGACCGATTGCGGACATTGATCAGCGAACGGTGTACGCGTGAAGTTGTCGCTATAGCAAGTGACATTTTTCACTATCGCAACGCTAAGCCGCCCCTCGGTTGCCCCGATCCCCAAACCACCTTATAATCGCCGGTTCAGTCCAACCCCTGGCAAGTGATCGGCAATCGGGTCAAGAAGCAGTACGACCGACGAAGTGCCTTTTGGCTACCAACCTAATCAGAGGCAATACTATGAAGACCGATATCCATCCGGATTACCGCGAAGTCGTGTTCCACGATCTGTCGTGCGATTTCAAGTTCATCACCCGTTCGACCATCGCTACCCGCGAAACCATCAACTTCGAAGGTAAAGACTACCCGCTGATCAAGATCGAGGTGTCGGCTGAGTCGCACCCGTTCTACACCGGTAAGCACAAGATCGTCGACACCGCTGGCCGCGTCGAGAAGTTCCGCCAGAAGTTCGGTTCGGTCGGCTCGAAGACCTCGGTCGCCAACGGCTAATCTGCCGGGCACCGGCCCGGAGCGATCCGGGTTACCAGAAAAGAAGCCGGCATCCCCGGCTTCTTTTTTTTCGCGGCTATACTACGCGCTTATTTCCCAAACATCAGACTTATCGATGAAACCAGTCCGCCTTCCCGCCGCCGCCACCCTGGCGCTGCCCCGCTGGGCCCTGCTCGCGCTGGGCATGCTGTACATCCTGCCCGGGCTGATCGGCCGCGATCTGTGGAAGGAGGACGCCGGCAGCTTCGGCATCATGTGGACCATGGCGCGCGGCGGCATCGACGACTGGCTGTATCCGAACGTCGCCGGCCTGGCCAGCCCCGAGGAAGGCCCGCTGGCCTTCTGGCTGGGCGCGCTGTGCATCAAGCTGTTCGGCTGGATCCTGGGCGACGTGCTGGCCGCGCGCGTCTCGACCATCGGCATCTTCGTGATGGGCGCCATGTCGCTCTGGTACACCGCCTTCCACCTGGGCCGCCGCGCCGAAGCGCAGCCGCTGCGCCTGGCCTTCGGCGGCCAGCCCGAACCGGACGACTACGGCCGCACCCTGGGCGACACCGCGGTCCTGATCTACCTCGGCTCCCTCGGCCTGCTGCTGCAAAGCCACCTGACCCTGGCGCCCACCCTGCAGGGCGCCCTGCTCGCCTATTTCCTGTACCGCGCGGTGCGCTATGTCGAGCACACCAGCACCCGCAATGCCGTGCTGGTCGGCTTGTCGCTGGGCGCCCTGACCCTGACGCGCGGCTTCCTGGCGCCGCTGGCCCTGGTGCTGGCGCTGTTCGCCTGCACCCGCTACCTCAAGCTGCCGGTCGCGGCCACCCTGCGCCACCTGGCGATCGCGCTCGGCGTCGGCTTTGGCCTGACCCTGGTGTGGATCCTGCCCGCGCTGCTGGCCCAGCCCTACGGCCTCTCGCCGGTGGGCGACTGGCTGGCCTGGAACAGCGAGCAGATCGGCCTGCCCAGCCTGGTCTCCTTGAAGGGCTTCTTCCGCATCGGCGTCTGGTACTTCTGGCCGGCCTGGCCGTTCGCGCTGTGGGCCGTGTGGGCCTGGCGCCGCCAGCAGAAACTCCTGCACATCGTGCTGCCGGTATTCTTCTTCGCCACCCTGGCCGCCCTGCAGCTGTGCGACCCGGCGCCGGAGAACGGCGACTTCCTCAAGATGCTGCCGCCGCTGGCCCTGATGGCCGCCTTCGGTCTGCCGACCATGAAGCGCGGCGCGATCAACGCCATCGACTGGTTCTCGGTGATGGTGCTGACCATCCTGGGCGCCTTCGTCTGGCTGTTCTGGATCGCCAAGCTGACCGGCTGGCCGGCCCAGCTGGCCAAGAACGCGCTCAAGCTGGTCCCGGGCTTCAAGCCGGAAGTCGGCATCGTCGCCTTCGTGGTGGCCACCGCCGCCAGCATCGGCTGGATCATGCTGGTGCAGTGGCGCCTGTCGCGCCAGCCATCGGTGCTGTGGCGCGCCGTGGTGCTGTCCTCGGGCGGCCTGATCCTGCTGTGGGTGCTGCTGATGACGCTGTTCCTGCCGGACCTTAACTACAGCAAGAGCTACGCCGGCGTGGCCCAGCAGATCGCCGCGCGCCTGCCGGCCGATGCGGGCAACGGCGGCGGCAACGGCAGCGCCTGCATCGACACCAATGTCACCCCGGCCCAGCGCGCCTCGCTGGCCTTCTACGGCCGCCTGCCCTTCGCCACCATGGCCAGCGGCGAGTGCGATTACGTGCTGCTGCGCGACAGCGTCAAGACGCGCGACGACCGCGAGATGATGCGCAAGTACGAGGTGCGCAACCCGGTCGCCCTGTGGGAAGGCCGGCGCGCCTCGGACCGCGACGAACGCTTCCGCCTGTTCCGCCGCGACCGCTGAGCGCCCTCATCCATACCCCAGGCCGCACGGCTCATCCGTGCGGCTTTTTTTTCGCCTGTACATGTTGAATGACGCCACCAGTGCGCGCCCCCATGGCGCGATATGAGAACCTATATGTAACAGAAAGCGCGTTTGAGCGGACTCAATCCGGGCCCGGCGGCGATGGTCACAATGGTTTGGTCGTACCCGCCGGATGATCCCGACCGGGCCCTGTCCCGGGTCCTCAAGCACGCAGCAAGGAGACGATCATGAAAAGCGTTACGTTTTCTGAAATTGTGCGCGTTCACCAACGGCCGGGTTACCTGCGCCGCCTGGCCACCTGGCGGCAATCCCTGCCCTGGGCCCTGACCTTGCTGGCCGGGCTGCCCCTGCTGATGCTCGTGCTGCACCTGATCGACCCCGGCACGCCCCTGGCCTACATCGTGCTGCCGGCCCTGTTCGGCGGCGTGCTGCCGGTCTGCATGCTGGGGCCGGGCCGCTTCGAGATGCAGACCCGCTTCGACGCCCGCTACATGATCAACACGCTCGACGAAGCCATGGCCGCCCTGGGCTACCGCAAGAGCGGCGACGACAGCGAGCGCATCAGCTACTACCGCCCGCGCCCCTGGCTGCGCCGCCAGGAAGGCGCCATCACGGTAGCTGTGCTGCCGCATGCGCTGGAAGTCATCGGGCCGGTCGGCAGCTTGCGCCTGCTGCAGCACCGCATTGCACGTTGAGCGCCCGCTGAGCGCGCTTGGCACCCGGTACGAGTCAATTTCACACTCGTACTGGTCAGTTGAGCAAGGCATGTGCTAAGATGCGCGCCTGCTATTGGGCCTCTGTGGCGGAATTGGTAGACGCACTTGACTCAAAATCAAGCGCCGAAAGGCGTGCCGGTTCGATTCCGGCC
Organism: uncultured Massilia sp.; assembly: GCA_946886065.1. The sequence goes on from CAMPHU010000004.1 coordinate 44,678, forward strand.
GGAGGCACCAGCACCTTGCAAAAGACGTAGCACGACATGCAAAACCCGCGTTTCTCATGCAGACCGCGGGTTTTTTGTTGGCTGACGGGCAGCCTCAGCGCTTGCCCTGCGCCGGACCGGCCGCCGCCGTCGCATTCCCCGCCGTTCCCCAGTTGTCATACGCCCGCTCGATGCGCCGCCCCGTCCCATCCTTGGCGATCTCGGCGAACGCCACATTAAGACGGTCGATCACCGCATCCGGCACCGCGCGGTTGCAGGCCAAATAGACCTCGATCCGGTTGAACACCAGCACCGGCACGATCTGCTTGTCCCAGCCATGCCTTGCCAGCATGGTTTCGCTCGAGCGCACGCTGGCAGCCCACAGGTCGATGCGTCCCAGCATCAGCTTGCGCGGATTCATGAGGTCATTGGGCGCCGCATCCACCTGGAATCCGCGCTCGCGCAGGAACTGGTCGCGCGCATCGCCGTTATACGTGCCGATGCGCAGCTTGCGCGCCTGCTCCAGGTTGTCCAGGTTCCATTCGCGGTCGGCCCGCCCCATCAGCACCCATTGGCCGATGTCGGTCGGCCCGGCCCACTTGAACAGGCGCTCGCGCTCGGGGGTGCGGGTGGTGGAGTAAACACAGGCGTCCGGGCGCTGCAGCGCCGCGGCATAGGCGCGCTTCCAGGGCAGCAGGTCGATGGTGTGCGCCACGCCGGCCCGCTGCATCGCTTCGCGCACCTTGTCGGTGGCGACGCCGACCACACGCCCCTTGTCGAGCATGCTCGAGGTCCCGGACTGCTCGGTCGTGATGTACAGACGCGTGCCCGCCCCGGGCGCGCCGCCCGGCGCCGCGGCGGCCACCGCAGTGGCCACCACAGGCGCCGCCTGCAGCGCAAGCGCAACGACGGCAATGACGAATCTGTTCAAATGCGCACCCTGGTTCTCTACCTTTTGGAAGACTGCCAAGCAAGCATACCAGCCGGCCTCGATTTTCCACAGCGCACAGCGAGGAAGGTGGCGCGCCCGCCACAGTCCCGCGTTTGACACGACTTCATTCCGCTACTCAAGAAGACTTTCCCAAACGAAAATGCGATACTGTCCAGCTCACCCAATGGGCATAGAGCACGTCGCCCGCCTTCCTATGTTGCAAATTTTCTCAGTTCCGGACGACCCGTCCCTGCTGACCTACGGCATTTACGAGCCACGCCTGGTCGTGCTGTCGCTGCTGGTCGCGATCTTTTCTTCCTGGATGGGCCTGCAAATCGCGGGCCAGGCCAGCGCCAGCCGTGCACAGCGCACGATCATGCTCGGGACGGGCAGCCTGGCGCTGGGCGCCGGTGTGTGGGCGATGCACTTCATCGGCATGCTGGCCTTCAACCTGTGCACGCGGGTCGACTACCACGAGCTGACCACCATCCTGTCCGCCCTGCCCAGCATTGCGGCCTCCTTCGTGGCGCTGTCCCTGATCTCGCGTCCGCGCCTCGGCGTCGGCGGCCTGCTGGCCGGCGGCGTGCTGGTGGGCGCCGGCATCGGCGCGATGCACTATTCCGGCATGGCGGGCATGCGCATGAACCTGAGCCTGCATTACGACCCGCTGATGTTCGGCTTGTCGATCGTGGTCGCGGTGGTGCTGGCCACCCTGGCGCTGGGCGTGCGCTCGGGCCTGTCGCGCTTCCAGTCGATGTCGGAATCGCGCCGCCTGCTGCTGGCCGCGGTCGTGATGGGCTGCGCCATCGCCGGCATGCACTATACCGGCATGGCGGCCGCGCGCTTCATCGGCCGCGTCGCCCCGGGCAGCGAAGGCCACGTCAACAGCGACTTCCTGGCGCTGGCGATCTCGGTGATCACCGTCGCCTTCACCTTGTTTGTCCTGGCGGCCAACGGCCTGCTGCGCTACCGCCAGATGTTTCGCGACCTGGCGCGCAGCGAAGCCTGGATGCGCGCCCTGCTCACCACCACCGTCGAAGGCGTGGTCACCATCGACCGCGCCGGCCACATCACCGAATTCAACGCCTCGGCCGAGCGCATCTTCGGCTGGCGCCACGAGGAAATCCTGGGCCGCCACATCGACGTCCTGATTGCCGACCACGAGCAGGCGGAGAAGGACGGCCTGCTCGCCATGCTGCGCGAAGGCGAACTCGGTTCCATCGCTCGCAGCAGCGAAGTCATGGCCACGCGCAAGGACGGCAGCCTGGTGCCGGTGCGGCGCTCGATCGGCCACGCCAAGCTGGGTGACCAGGACCTGTTCGTCGGCTTCGTCACCGACATCAGCGAACGCCGCGCGATGGAACAGGCGCTGCGCGCCAGCGAGCAGCAGTTCCGCTCCCTGATCGGCAACATCCCTGGCATCTCCTTCCGCTGCACGCTCGAGGAAGGCTGGCCGATGATCTTCATCAGCGACGCCGTGGAGCGCATGACCGGCCACCCGGCCGCCGACTTCCTCGGTTCGCCGCCGCGCCGCACCTTCGGCGCCCTGATCCACGCCGCCGACCGCGTGCGCGTCAACGAGGAACTGGCGGCCGCGCTGCGCGCGGACCTGCACTACCTGGTCGAATACCGCATCCTGCACGCCGACGGCAGCGTGCGCTGGCTGTGGGAAAACGGCACCGGCGTGCGCGACGACGCGGGCGAGGTACGCTGGCTCGACGGCGTCATCCTCGACATCACCGAGCGCCGCCAGATGGAAGAAGCGCTGCGCGAAGCCAAGGAAAAGGCCGAGCAGGCCGCCGCCGCGCGCGCTACTTTTGTGGCCAACATGAGCCACGAGATCCGCACGCCGATGAATTCGATCCTGGGCTTCACCGACGTGCTGCTGGACGGCGAGCTGAACCCCCAGCAGCGGCGCCACCTGGACACCATCCGCAACGCCGGCAAGTCGCTGCTGCGCCTGCTGAACGAAATCCTCGACACCGCCAAGCTGGAAAAAGGCGCGGTCGAGCTGGAGCAGCACGACTACAACCTGCTGTCGCTGATCGACGAGCTGTCCTCGACCCTGGCGGCGAACGCGCGCGCCAAGGGCCTGCACCTGGATATCCAGTACGACCCGGCGCTGCCGACCGGCCTGCGCGGCGACGAGCTGCGCATGCGCCAGGTGCTCACCAACCTGATCGACAACGCGATCAAGTTCACCGCCAAGGGCTCGGTCACCCTGAAGGTGCGCGCCGAAGGCGACCAGCTGTGCATCGCGGTGATCGACACCGGCATCGGCATCGCCCAGGACCGCCTGGCCGCGATCTTCGATCCCTTCACCCAGGCCGACGCTTCGATGACCCGGCGCTTCGGCGGCACGGGCCTGGGCACCACCATCTGCAAGCAGCTGGTCGAGCTGATGGGCGGCCGCATCTGGGCCGAGAGCGAAGTCGGCAAGGGCACCAGCTTCCACGTGCGCGTGCCGCTGGTGCTGGCGCGCTTCGCCCAGCAGGCGCCGCGCGTGCGCAGCGCCGCGGTGCTGCCGCCGCTGCGCGTGCTGGTGGCGGACGACGTGCCGCAGAACCTGGAGCTGCTGCAGCTCCTGATGGCGCGCCGCGGCCACATCATGACCGGCGTCGGCGACGGCGCCGCCGTCGTGGATCTGGCGACGAAGCAGGACTTCGACGTGATCCTGATGGACTTCCAGATGCCGCTGCTCGACGGCCTGTCGGCCACGCGCGCGATCCGCGCCCACGAAGCGGCCGGCAGCCGCCGGCGCGTGCCGGTGATCGCCATGACCGCCAGCGTGCTGGCCGAGCACCGCAGCGCCAGTGTCGACGCCGGCATGGATGGTTTCGCCAGCAAGCCGGTCGACTGGTTCGCGCTGTCGCACGAGATCGCGCGCGTGCTCGGCATCGCCCAGCAGTGCGCGGACGGCGCGGCGGCCGGCGTTCCGGGCATGGTGCGCGAAGTGCTGAACCGCCACGCCGGCCTGCACCGCTGGGGCGGCAAGGAAGACAGCTACCTCGAGGCGCTCGATCATTTCAGCCGCCAGTATGCGGAGCTGGACAAGACGCTGCGCCTGCACGCCGCCGGCGGCGCGCACCAGGAGCTGCGCATGCTGGCCCACAAGGTGCGCGGCGTGGCCGCCAACGTCGGCCTGGAGCAGCTGTCCGATGCCCTCGGCCTGCTCGAACACGCCACCAATGCGCTGCCGACCGACGAGCAGAAGGCGGCCGCCGCGCTCGAGGCCTCGGCCGGTGCCGTGGTGGAAGCGCTGGCCGCCATCCGACACGGCGGGACCGGTGGCGGTGCCGCCACGGAGGACGTCCGGCCGGACCAGCCGGCTGCGCAAGCAAGCGTCGACCTGGCGCGGGCGCGCCGTGCCGGCGGCGTGCTGCTGGAAGCCCTGCGCCGCGGCGCGCTCGACGACGGCGCGCTGGCCAGCCTGTCGTCCGCCCTCGCCGGCCACGCCTGCGCCCCGCGCGTGGCCCAGGTGCGCAGCGCCATCGGCGACTTCGATTTCGACCTCGCCGTCGAGCAGCTCGACGCGGTGCTGGCCGCACTGAAAGATTAGGCCTTACAGGACACCAGGCATGACCCAACCGACCAACAAGCCGCTGATCCTGGCGGTCGACGACGAGGCCAGCAACCTGGCGCTGCTGCGCCAGATCCTGCAGGACCACTACCGCCTGCTGTTCGCCAAGGACGGCGCGCGCGCCCTCGACCTGGCGCGCCAGGAACGGCCCGACCTGATCCTGCTGGACGTGATGATGCCCGGGATGTCGGGCTACGAAGTGTGCGCGGCGCTCAAGGCCCATCCCGGCACCGCCGCGATCCCCGTGATCTTCGTGACCGCCCTCACCGACACCGACGACGAGCTGGAAGGTTTCGAGGCCGGCGCGGTGGACTACATCACCAAGCCGGTCAGCCCGCCGATCGTGCGGGCGCGCGTGCGCACCCATTTGTCGCTGGTGCGCATGGAGGAACTGCGCGCGAGCCGCCTGGAGATCGTACAGCGCCTCGGCCTGGCGGCCGAATACAAGGACAACGAGACCGGCCTGCACGTAATCCGCATGAGCCACTTCGCGCGCGTGCTCGGCATCGCCGCCGGCCTGACCGAGCAGGAAGCCGACGACCTGCTGCACGCGGCGCCGATGCACGATGTCGGCAAGATCGGCATCCCCGACCGCGTGCTGCAAAAGCCCGGGCCGCTCGACGCGGAAGAATGGAAGGTGATGCAGAGCCACGTGAACATCGGCGCGGAGATCATCGGCGAGCACAGTAGCGGCATGCTGGGGCTGGCGCGCAACATCGCGCTGACTCACCATGAGAAGTACGACGGCAGCGGCTATCCAAACGGCCTGAAGGGCGACCGGATTCCGCTCGAAGGCCGCATCTGCGCGATCGCCGACGTGTTCGACGCCCTCACCTCGGTGCGTCCGTACAAGAAGGCCTGGAGCGAGGAAGAAGCCATCGACTTCCTGCGCCAGCAAAAGGAAAAACACTTCGACCCGGTGCTGGTGGACCTGTTCATCGAACAGATGCCGGCGATCCGGGCGATCCGCCTGCGCTGGGCCGAGCAGACCTGATCCGGAGCGCCTGTCCTAGGCCTGCGCGCGCGCCAGGCGCACCGGCACGCGCCGCGGCGCCAGGGCCTCGTACAGCGACAGGTAGCTCGACGCCATCTGTTCCGACGTGAACAGTTCGTGGTAGCGCATCTCGGCGCGCCGCCCCATCCGGCGCGCCATTTCGGGATTCTCCCACAGCCTTTGCATGGCCGCGCGCAGCGCCTGCGGGTCGGATGGCGGCACCACGATGCCGGTATCGCCGTCGATGTTGATATAGGTGGTGCCGGTGCCGATCTCGCAGGAGATCAACGGCTTGCCGTACATGGCCCCTTCCAGCAGCGAAATGCCGAAGGCTTCCGAGCGCAGGTGCGAGGGGAAGGCCAGCGCATACGACAGGCTCAGGAGCGCCACCTTGTCGGCGTCGTCCAGCGCGCCGAGGAAGATCACGTTCTTCAGTTTCAGGCGCGCCGCCTGCTGCCTGAGTTCCTGCTCGATCGGCCCGGCGCCCACGATCACGATCGGATAATCCAGGCCGGCCGCCGCGTCCAGCAGGATGTGCAGGCCCTTGTAGTAGCGCAGCACGCCCACGAACAGGAAGAATTTCGGCCCCAGGCGCGCGCGCCAGTGCGCCATGCGCGCGGGATCGGCTGGCGGATACGTCGTCTTGTCCAGGCCGTAGGGGATGACGCTGGTCTTGTCGCGGTAGCGGTCCAGCACCGGCGACGACGCGAGGTAGTTGGGCGAGGCCGCGACGATGGCGTCGACGCTGTTCAGGAAGCGGTCCCTGAGCGGCGCGTACAGGCGCAGCAGATTGCGCTGGCGCACGATGTCGGAGTGGTAGGTCAGCACCGTCGGCTTGTTCACGCGCGCCATGAAATGCGCCAGGTCCATGAAGGGCCAGGGGAAGTGGTAGTGCACCACGTCCGCCTCTTGCGCCATGCGCGCCAGCGCGCCGATGGACTGCAGCGACATGGCGTTCGACGCGATCTCGGCATTGAGCGGCATGCGATGGACCGTGTGCCCTTCGAACTCGAAGGGCACCAGCCGGTCGTGCCGCGACAGCGACAGCACCGTGTTGTTGACGCCCAGACGGCCGGTACCGACGCACATTTGACGGATGACCTGTTCGATGCCACCCATCGAGTCCGGGAAATACGTTTTGTAGAAGTGAAGGACACGCATGGGCTTAAGATTACTGCGGATTAACGGGAAACCACCGCACGATAGACATCGAGCGTCAATCGTGCGGTGGCCTGCCAGGTGAGTTGTTCGGCGCGCGCACGGCCGGCGGCGACGCAAGCCGCGCGCAGGGCGCCATCCTGGGCCAGCGTGCGCATGGCCTCCATGATCTCGCCCGGGTTCAAGGGATCGACGTCGAGCGCCGCTCCCTGCGTCACTTCCGGCAGCGAGCTGGCGTTCGACGCCACCACCGGCACATTCGAGGCAAAGGCCTCCACCACCGGAATACCGAAGCCTTCGTACAGCGAAGGAAACACGAACACGCCCGCCGCCGCATACACGTGGCGCAGGGACTGGTGATCGCTCAGGGCGTTCAGCCAGGCGAGGTTCTCGCCGCTTGCCTGCAGGCTTGCGATGCGCGCCACCAGCTCTTCGCTGCGTGCGCCGCGCGCGCCGACGATGACGAGCGCGCGTTCGGCGCGCATGCTTGGGGGCAGCATCAGCCAGGCGTCGATCAGGCGCCCCAGGTTCTTGCGCGGCTGCAGCGTGCCGACCGTCAGAAAATAGCCGGGCTGCAGCCGGTTGGCCGCCAGGGTGGCGGCCACGGCGGCCGGGTCCGGCGCCTCCAGCCAGTCGTCGTCCACCCCGCAAGGCACCACCGAGACGCGGCGCTCGTCGACGCCGAAGCATTCGACCAGTTCGTCGACGGCAAAATGCGAGAGCGCGATCACATGGTCGGCCTTGGCGGCGGCCTTGCGCTGAAGCCAGTTCTTCACGCTGCGCAGGCGCGGGTTGCACCACTCGGGATACTTGATCGGCAAGGCGTCATGCAGGGACGCGACCACCGGGCAGTCCATGCGCACGATGCGGTAGTCGGTGGCGTGGAACACGTCCACCGGCATGTGCACGCGGTGCGCGCCCGGCGTGGCCAGGTCGACGAGCGAGGCTTTCTCGAAAGATTGCGGCATCGGCGTGCCGATGCTGATGCCTTCGCCGCCTGCGGTACCGCGCAAGCGCGGGCGCGGCCACGAGAATGGCCGTACCGTGCAGCCGGCGCGCGGCAGGTGCTGCAACAGCGCCCGGGTGTAGACGCCGATGCCGTCCAGGTGGCCGCCAGTCAGCCCCGGTTCGATCTTTGTCGTTCCGAGTCCTACGCTAAGGCTGCCAGCGATCAGGCTTCGTACATCCAGCGCAGCGTATCGCACAGCGGAGTCGGGTTGAGGTGGCCGATCACGGCGGTCAGCTTGCTGTTGCTGCCGGTCAGCTGGAGCACGTCATTGGCGCGCACGAAGGCCGGATTGACCTGCACGTCGATGCGGTAGCCGGCGATGCCGCTCATCATCTCGATCAGCTCGGCCAGCGAATGCGAGCTGCCCGAGCAGACATTGAAGACCTCGTTGCCGGGCGCCGCGGCCAGCAGGCGGCGGTAGCTGCGCGCCACCATGCGCACGTCGGAAAAATCGCGCGCGATCGCCAGGTTGCCCAGCTCGATACGGCGCTCTCCGCGGCGGAAATGGGACACGATCTTTGGCAGCAAGAAATTTTCTGTCTGGCCCACGCCGGTATAGTTGAAGGGACGCGCGATCGTGATCGGCAACTTGTCCATCCACAGGCGCGCCATGTGTTCCATGGCCAGCTTGCTGACGGCGTAGTCGTTGGCCGGGGACGGCGGCACGTTCTCGTCGATGACGGGCACGCTGGCGTTGCCGTAGATATTGGCCGAGGAGGCCAGCAGCACGCTGGTCGGGCGGTGCCGGCCGGCGGCCAGCGCCTCCAGCAGGTTGCGCGTGCCGACCACGTTGACGCGGTAGATCATGTCGGCGTTCGCATGCGCGACGAAGGCGATGGCGGCCAGGTGGGCGACCATGTCGGGCTGGACCCGTTCGATCACCTCGGCCACGGCGGCGCGGTCGAGCAGGTCGACCGGGTAGATGTCCGGGCCGAGTTCCTCGCCCGGCATCACGGTGCCGTAGACGCGGTAGCCGGCGGCGGTCAGTTCCTGCGCCAGGTAACGGGCGGTGAAACCGCGCAGGCCGGTGATGAGGGCGCGCCGCCCCTCGCCTTCGCGCCCGCCGAGGAAGGCGGGAATGTCATCCGTGGCGACGCGTTCCATATCAGAAGGAGAAGCCCAGTTCGTTGCGGCGCAGGTCGGCGTCGACCATCATCTGGCACAGCGCTTCGAGCGTGGTCTTCGGCTCCCAGCCCAGTGCGCTCCTGGCCTTGGCCGCATCGCCGATCAGCAGGTCGACCTCGGCCGGGCGGTAGAACTTGGGCGACACGCGCACCAGCTGCTTGCCGGTGCGGGCGCAGTGGCCGGCTTCCTCCGCGCCGCTGCCGCTCCACTCGATCGCGATGTTGGCGCCCTTGAAGGCCATGGTGACGAAGTCGCGCACGGTCTCGGTGCGGCCGGTGGCCAGCACGAAGGTGTCGGGTTCGTCGGCCTGCAGGATGCGCCACATGCCTTCGACGTATTCCTTGGCATAGCCCCAGTCGCGCTTGGCGTCCAGGTTGCCCAGCTCCAGCACGTCGAGCTTGTTCAGCACGATCTTGGCCACCGAGTCGGTGATCTTGCGGGTGACGAATTCGCGCCCGCGCAGCGGCGACTCGTGGTTGAACAGGATGCCCGAGCAGCCGAACATGCCATAGGACTCGCGGTAGTTGACCGTCATCCAGTGCGCGTACAGCTTGGCCACGCCGTAGGGGCTGCGCGGATAGAACGGCGTGTCCTCCATCTGGGGAATGGCCTGCACCTTGCCGAACATTTCCGAGGTCGAGGCCTGGTAGAAGCGGATCTTCGGGTTGACGATGCGGATCGCTTCCAGCAGGTTGACGGCGCCGATGCCGGTGATCGAGGCGGTGGCCACCGGCTGCTCGAACGACACGCCGACGAAGCTCTGGGCCGCCAGGTTGTAGACCTCGTCCGGACGGCTGTTCTCGACCAGGCGCACGCTCGAGGACAGGTCGGTCAGGTCGTACTCGACCAGGTGCAGGTTCGGATGCGTCGCGATGCCGAGTTCCTCGATGCGCCAGAAATTGACGGAACTGCAGCGGCGGAAGGTACCGGTGACGTGGTAGCCTTTTTCGAGGAGCAGCTGCGCCAGGTAGGCGCCATCCTGGCCGGTGATCCCGGTAATGAGGGCTCTTTTTGTAGTGTGCATGTTCGTGGTTCTCGTGGTTGTCTCACGGGTGCGGACGCTGTCGAGCCGATTCTAGCAAGGAAGGTCCGGGACCCCTTGCACAATAGAAATCGTGTCAATAAAACAACAGTTATCTGTACATTATGCCCTTTGAATCTTTAGGGTACCCCATGCGCTTACCGATTGTTACGCGTGTCTTGTGAGCGTGACAAAAATCCGACGACTTGCGACATGCACGCGACATATCGCTTGATGCAGCGCAACAAAATGACGGAAACAAGGCTGGAGGAACGCGCCGGCGGCGGGGCTGCGGGCGGATGAACATGCGGCGACTGGACGCCTGCAGAGTGAAAATAGGCAAGATTGCCGCCCAATGGGGCGGCAATGCCAGGCGTGCGGATGTCAGGGAGGGGTCGGCCGCGCCTGATGCAATGCAACAAATTGCATCGGGCGCGGCCGGGGTCAGGCCCGGCGTTTAACGCTGGGAGACGGCATCGACCACGGCCAGCGCGGTCATGTTGACGATGCGGCGCACGGTCGACGAGGGCGTCAGGATGTGGACCGGACGCGCGCAGCCCAGCAGCACCGGGCCGATCGCGATGCCGTTGCCGGCGGCGCTCTTGACCAGGTTATAGGAGATGTTGGCGGCGTCGATGTTCGGCATCACCAGCAGGTTGGCGTCGCCGGTCAGCTTCGAGTCCGGCATGATCTTGACGCGCACCTTGGCCTCGATCGCGGTGTCGCCGTGCATTTCGCCGTCGATTTCCAGGTCGGGCTTGCGCTGCTGCACCAGCGGCAGCACGGCGCGCATCTTCTGCGCCGACTCGCTGTTGGCGGTGCCGAAGTTCGAGTGCGACAGCAGGGCCGCGCGCGGGCACATGCCGAAGCGTTCCATCTCTTCGGCGGCCATGACCGTGATCTCGGCCAGTTCCGCGGCGGTCGGGTTCTCGTTGACGTGGGTGTCGACGATGGCCAGCTGGCGGTCCTGGGTGATCAGGAAGTTCATCGCCGCGTAGACGTTGGCGCCGGCGCGCTTGCCCAGCACCTGGTCGATGTACTGCAGGTGCATCTGGGTGGTGCCGTAGGTGCCGCAGATCAAACCGTCCGCATCGCCCTTGTGCACCATCATGGCGCCGATCAGGGTGTGGCGGCGGCGCATTTCCAGCTTGGCCATGTCGATGGTCACGCCCTTGCGCATGCCGATCTGGTAGTAGGTCTGCCAGTAGTCGCGGTAGCGCTCGTCGAAGTCCGGGTTGATGACGTCGACGTGCTGGCCCAGCTTGAGGCGCAGGCCGAATTTCTCGA